>CAJXXO010000050.1 GCA_913062655.1 uncultured Bacteroidota bacterium
CGCCTGGAACTAAACCGTAATGCGGAACTCAACCCATACCGACAAGTATTTGTGAACATGGGTGGAGCTGTAAGACTATGAGTAATGCCAGACATTTGGTCGTACTATCCGGTGCCGGCATGAGTGCCGAAAGTGGCATCCGCACCTTCCGCGATACGGGCGGACTGTGGGAGGAGTACGATATCTACGAAGTAGCTACCCCCGAGGCTTTTGCCCGAGATCCGGAGCTGGTGCTGCGGTTTTACAATATGCGCAGAAAGGCCGCTCGTGAAGTAGAGCCTAATGCAGGCCACAAAGTGATAGCCGAACTGGAGCGCGATTTTACCGTCACCGTCATCACCCAAAATATTGACGACCTCCACGAGCGAGCGGGATCTACCCGTGTCCATCACCTCCATGGAGAAATTTTAAAGGCCCGGAGTGTTACCACCGGTAAGTTGTACGACTGTCCGGGTGACATTCAACTGGGCGATCTGTGTCCTGATGGTGGGCAGCTACGCCCGCATGTGGTATGGTTTGGCGAACCGGTGCCCGCCATTGAAGAGGCGGCTCGCATCTGTGCCACAGCCGATTACTTTGCCGTCATCGGTACCTCATTGCAAGTGTACCCGGCAGCAGGACTGATTCACTACGTGCCATCTGAGGTGCCGAAATATATCATCGATCCAGACTTGGAGCGTGTACCGCTGGAAGAAAACCTGACCTACATTCAGCAGCCGGCTACGACTGGCGTGATCGAATTGCAAAGACTATTACAAGAAGCCCAACATGGATAACCCCTGGCAGACGATACAGGAAAAACGTATGTATGACAACCCCTGGATTCGTGTGGATGAGCATGATGTGATCAATCCATCCGGTAATCCGGGCATCTATGGTGTCGTACACTTTAAGAATATTGCCATCGGCATCATTCCCGTGGATGAGGAAGGCTACACCTGGCTGGTGGGGCAATACCGCTACCCCTTGCAAGCCTACTCCTGGGAGATCATTGAAGGTGGCGGGCCTATTGGCATCGATCCACTGGAGTCGGCCAAACGGGAGCTGTTGGAAGAAACGGGCATGACGGCCGAACACTGGGAACTGATCATCCCGAAGATGCACCTCTCCAACTCCGTCACAGACGAGTATGCCATGATCTATGTCGCCAAAGGGCTCACCCAAGGCACCGCCCAACCGACCGACACGGAAGACCTAACCCTACAGCGTATTCCACTGGTGGACGCTATTGAAAAAGTACGCTCCGGAGACATTACCGATAGTATTAGTGTGGCGGGGTTGTTGTGGCTTAGCAATTAAAAGTCATTAATGACAATTCAGTCTTGAATCAAATAAATGCCCCGCGCAATTTAGCTATTCGCCCATCGAGATCCACGGATTATTTGACAAAAGTCTATTACTGTGGTGTACGGTTAAAATACTCACTTTATCCGATGAATTTACATAGTAAATCATCCTGTACATGCCTACTATGACTTCCCGAATGGTATCATCGTTTATTTCAGGAACCTTACGTCCGGAATAGGGATGTTCAGAAAGTTGTTGTTCGATGGTTAAAAAGCGTTCAACCTGCCATTGAGCATATACCAAACTGTCTTTAGCTATAAAATCTGCAATCTGTTGGATGTCCTCTAATGACTGCTCCGTCCAAATCACTTCAGCCATGGCTTCAGTTTCTCTCTAGCTTGTTCTGCAGTATAGGTTTTCCCACTTTTAACTTGTTCCAGACCTGTTTCGATCTTGTTGATCAGGATGATTCGGTCAATCAGTTCATCCATAGAAAACGTGTCTGGAAGGTCTTGTAGACTTTGCAATACTTTCTCTTTGGTCAGCATACTGATCTTTGTTTCTCTAAGGTACAAGATAATCGAAATGATTCGAGTATCTACCTAACGAGGGAATTGGATACAAAGTACCGGAGCTCTATTTATGGAGCTATCTGCCATTAGAATGGATGTACAAAGGGATATACTACCTACCCCTTAGCAGCATTCCCTGCCCGCTTGCGCTCGTGCTCTTTTAGCAATACCTTACGCAGTCGGATCGACTCGGGTGTTACCTCTACATATTCATCAGCCTGTATGTATTCCAATGCCTCTTCCAGGGTAAATACCACTGGTGGTGTCAGCTTCACCTTATCATCTGAGCCGGAGGCCCGGACGTTGGTCAGTTTTTTGGTCTTGGTCACATTCACCACCATATCGCCTGGTCGGCTATTCTCTCCAATCACCATGCCCTCGTAGACTTCTGCATTGGCCGGGACAAAGAACTTACCACGATCCTGCAGATTGAACAGCGAATAAGGAATCGCTTTCCCGTTTTCCATGCTGATCAGTGAGCCGTTAATGCGACCCGGAATGGTGCCTTTCCACGGCTGGTATTCCAGGTAGCGGTGTGTAATAATGGCTTCACCTGCGGTGGCCGTGATCATCTGGTTGCGCAGACCGATAATGCCACGCGAGGGAATGATAAACTTGAGGACGGTACGGTCATTCTTAGGCTCCATGGTGATCAGCTCACCTTTTCGCTGGCTCACCATTTCGATGGCAGTACCGGAGTGATCCTTCGGAATGTCGATAGTCAGTTCCTCCACCGGTTCATGCTTCTGCCCGTTGATCTCTTTTAGAATAACATGAGGCTGCCCTACCTGTAATTCATAGCCTTCTCTGCGCATGGTCTCGATCAGTACCGACAAGTGCAGTACCCCCCGACCGTACACATTGAAGCTATCAGCCGAACCGGTAGGCTCTACACGTAAGGCCAGGTTCTTTTCCAGCTCTTTTTCTAAACGCTCTTTGATGTGGCGGGAGGTCACAAACTTACCTTCCTTACCAAAGAATGGGGAATTGTTGATGGTGAAGAGCATACTCATGGTCGGCTCATCGATGGCGATGGTCGGCAGTGCTTCCGGATTCTCCAGGTCGGCAATGGTATCGCCAATATCGAAGCCTTCCAGGCCGGTCACCGCACAAATATCACCCGCCTGCACTTGCTCTACTTTCTCGCGTCCCATACCGGCAAAGGTGAAGACTTCTTTTACCTTACTTTTCACTTTCGTGCCATCCCGCTTTACCAGTGTTACTTGCTGGTTGACCTTCAACACACCACGCTGCAGGCGTCCAATAGCCACACGACCTGTGTAGCTGGAGTAATCCAGCGAAGTGATCAGCATCTGTGTAGTACCTTCAGAGACCTTTGGTGCCGGAATATGCTCCAGAATGCTATCCATCAGGAAGGTGATATCCTCGGTGGGCGTTTTCCAGTCGGGCCCCATCCAGCCTTGCTTGGCTGAGCCATAGACGGTATGGAAGTCGAGCTGCTCTTCTGTGGCATCGAGGGTAAACATCAGGTCGAATACCTGCTCGTGCACCTCGTCTGGCGTACAGTTGTCCTTATCCACCTTGTTGACTACCACGATCGGTTTCAGGTTAAGCTCAAGGGCTTTTTGCAATACAAAACGCGTCTGCGGCATCGGGCCCTCAAAGGCATCCACCAGTAGCAACACGCCATCGGCCATGTTGAGCACACGCTCTACTTCGCCCCCAAAGTCGCTGTGACCGGGGGTGTCGATGATGTTGATCTTCACGTCTTTGTAGGTCACGGCTGCATTCTTCGCCAGGATGGTGATTCCGCGTTCGCGCTCCAGGTCGTTGTGGTCCATGATCAACTCACCAGGATTCTCGTGATCGCTGAAGAGTTCGCCTGCATGGAGCATTTTATCTACCAGGGTGGTCTTGCCGTGGTCTACGTGGGCAATGATGGCAATATTCCGGATGGATTTCATTCGATAGTATTTCTAAAATTGGCGGCAAAGGTACGGGTAGTTCTCCTGATTTTGAGGGAAATAGACAAACAGCAGAAAATTTAATCTACCCGTATGCCTCGTCCATTGCTACACGCTATTGTGTTGGCTTTACTTTCAGCACTTCCACTGTAAAGCGCAGGTTGGTAAAGGGATCGATTTGATCGCCTCCTCCTTGTCCATACGCCATGGGAGATGGCAGCCATACGTCAGCGGTAGTGCCCACAGGCAGATGCAATAGCGCTCTCTTCAGACCGAGCAGCGGTGGCTGACCGTCCAGTGTCAATGTCATAGGCCTTTCCTCTTCACTGCGGCTGGTTTGGATAACATGCCCCCCCAACGTTTTGATCGTATAATGAAAGGCCACGGCTTCTCCTGGTTGGGCTTGCCCGCGATCACGGGCTTTCAATACGGTAAAGGCATAATAGGGGCTGTCCACACGCACCACCTGTGCCGTATCGGGATCAAACTGCTTTCTGATGGCAGCCCAATCTTCTGCCAATTGTTTAGCGGGATCATAGACGTGGTCAATTTTCAGGGTAAATACCAACACCGCATAGGGCGGAATGACCCCACCCGCCCCCCGCTTGCCGTACGCCAACGGAGAAGGGATACATACGGTGAGGCTGTCGCCTTCCCGAGCCCCTTGCAAGGCACGCTCCCACCCTTCAATCACCATGTTGCTGTCGGGAAAGAAATAGTACGGTTCGCCCCTGTCCCAGCTATTTTCAAAGACATCCCCGGTAAATAACCGACCTTCATAGTGGACCCCCACCAGCCGGTGGCGCTGCACTTTTGGACCTTTGCCCCGGGTATGCGGAATGATGATCACCGAATCCTGCAGGTGGTAGTCGCCTACGGTGGTATCTTGCTGCAACCTTCGCTCAATAGCGGCCAGGTCACTTTGTATAGTAGCCTTTCTCTCCTGCCGCTTGCGCGTAATCAATGCTTCTTCACTAAGAATTTCATCCACACGGATATGGTAGACCATATAAGCAGAAGAGCGGGCAAACTCAGGGATAAAATCCCGGTACAGCGAATCGACCGGTACCCAAAAATGGGCACTGTCACCTTCGTGCATCAGTGCAAGGCCTTCACTGATATCGCCATTGAACTCCGGTAGATTGACCTGGTACTCTTCGGGCTCGCTACCAAAATCGTAGGTACTGAAAATCTCCTCCCCCTGATCATTCATCAGGGTAATATGCACCAGGCTGTAATCGCCAGGCTTAGGCAATTTTTTCCACCAATGCCGCTCAATGAACTTACGGTGAATCCCAGAATCCAGCTCCTTGGTGCCCCGTTCACCCGGCTGTGCCCAAAGCGATGGGGCCAGCAGTAGCCATAGTCCTACCCAAATCGTTTTACTGCGCATTCAGCACTTCAACGTCAAAGATCAGGATGCTATTGGGTGGAATGTTGCTTCCGCTGCCTCTTTCACCATAACCCAGCGGAGAAGGGAGGTAGAGGGTGCCTTTACCGCCTACGTTGAACAATGGAATACCGCGATCCCAGCCTTTGATCACTTGTCCGCGGCCCAGCACAAACTCAAAAGGTTGGCCACGGTCATACGAAGCGTCAAACTGCTTCCCATTGAGCAGGGTACCCCGGTAGTGGACGGTCACCTTCTGATTGGGTTGTGGCTTAGGGCCGTCACCGGGGCGTTCTACTGTGTAGTAGATGCCATCCGGACTCACCTGATAATCGGTGATACCCCGTTGATTGAGGTAGTTTTCGATCTGTTGTTGCTGTTCTTTCAGGAGCGCCTTCGGATCGCTCACCTCGACTACTTCGATGTCAAACTGCAGGTGCGCATTGGGCGGTATGGCTTCTCCGGCTCCGCGCTGGCCGTACCCCAGTGACGGTGGGATATAGATGGTACCTTTACCGCCTTCCTTGAAGAGCGGAACGCCCTTGTGCCAGCCTTCGATCACCTGCGACTCATTGATCACAAACGGGAACGGCTCCCCTCTGTCGAGGCTGGAGTCAAATTTCTTTCCATCCAACAATTTTCCGGTATAGTGCACCTTCACCTTATCACCCGAACCAGGTTGCTCACCGGTACCTTCTTCTTCCACCGTGTAGATAATGCCATCTGGTGATTCACGGTACTCGATACCTTGTGCTTCCAGGTGCTGGCGTATCACCAGCAATTCCGGTTCGAGCTTAGCCTTTTTGCGGGCTGCTTCGATCTCCGCATATTCTTCTGCCGATATCACCGATTCCATCTTTATGGTAGCCGTAACCCATTCGCCCGGTTGTATGAAGTCGGGAGGCGACATCATTTTGAACAACGAATCGGCCTGTAGGTAAAAGGTGGCGCTATCCCCCGGGCTCATCATCTGATAGAAGGCCATTGGATCGCCATAGCCGGCCGGACGGCCCATCATGTAATACACCACATCCTGGTTGAAGGTGTTGTAGAAGGTACTGTCGCTCGCAGAGGTGTAGGCCAAGTGTACGCCAACATACTCCCCTACTTGTGGAGATGCACCTTCCTTATCGACATGAAATTCGTAAGGAATGCCGTTATCGGTGGTAGTCTCGGGCACTTGCGATGCTGAGCTGCAAGCCGCTACCCATACGGATAGGGCAAAGCTCAACAGGATGGTATAGTTTCTCATGATTGCAGGTATTTCGGTAGTGTGTGTTTAATTTTTTCAATCACCTTATCCAGCGGGGCTTCTTCCATGCCTCCGGCTGCATTCTTATGGCCGCCCCCGTTAAAATACTGGCGGGCGAACGTATTCATATCAATATCTCCCTTGGAGCGGAAAGAGAGTTTGACGTACCCTTCCTGCTCTGTGGCCAGTACACTGGCCTGTATGCCATCAATTTGAAGGGGGGTATTCACCAGTCCTTCTGTGTCACCTTTTTGCAGGTGAAATCGTAATTGGTCTTTTATCGACACTTCGATGATGGCATAGCCTACTTTGGCATTAACAAACATACGGTTGCTCCAGCAATGGCCAAAAAAGCGCATGCGGCTGATGGAAGCGGTATTAAAGATCTTATCGTAAATATCGAAGGTATCCAGCCCTTGTCGCATCAGGTCTGCGGTAATCTCGTGTACCCGCGCAGTGGTACTGGCATGCTGAAATGATCCGGTATCGGTAAGTATACCTGTGTACAGGCAAGCCGCCATTTGATAATCGATGAGCTCGGTATCCTCCATCAGCTCGATGAAATCGTACACCAACTCAGCGGTAGAACTGGCTTGCGTAGTATGAAGTGAAAAATCGGTGAAGCTCTCCGGCTGCAAGTGGTGGTCGATCAGCATTTTAGGTGCTTCCGCTTCTTGCAAGGGCTTGGCCAGGTCCTTCACCCGATCGGGGGCATTATAGTCGAGGCAAAATATCAGATCGGCATGTTTCAGTGCCTGCTCCGCTACCGGTTGCGATTTGTCGTACAGGATTACCTCTTGATTACCCGGCATCCAGTGAAGAAACTTGGGATACTCATTAGGCGCTATGACCGTGGTGAGGTGGCCTTTCTTTCGCAGGTAATGAGAAAGGCCAAGTGAGCTGCCGATGGCGTCTCCATCGGGATTGTAATGCGTGGTAATCACTACCTTTTTAGGGGTAGCCAGCAAGGCTTTCAATTCATCCAATCGGTCAATCGATACAGTGGGTATCGCCACAAGCGCTGTTTTAGTGAGAAAGGCACAAAAATAAGGGCTTTTCTTTGCCGCAAGGATTTTGAATCGGTAATTTTGCACGCGATTCTATTGAACTTGAAAATAAAATGCCATGGCGGGTAACATTACCTTGACAATGATTAAGCCGGATGCAGTGCAGAAAGGCGTTATCGGTAACATTTTACAAATGATAACCGATGCGGGCTTCCAAATCCGGGCTATGAAGTATTACCAGATGACCACCGAGCAAGCGCAGCAGTTTTATGCGGTGCACAAAGAGCGTCCCTTTTACAATGATCTGGTAAGCTTTATGACAAGTGGTCCGATTGTAGCGGCCATTCTGGAAAAAGAAAATGCAGTATCCGACTTTCGTAAATTAATCGGAGCAACCAATCCTGCCGAAGCAGAAGAGGGAACGATCCGCAAGAAATTTGCTGAAAACATCGAGCGCAATGCCGTTCACGGTTCTGACTCTGACGACAATGCACAGATCGAGGCGAGTTTCCACTTCAGCCAACTGGAGCGATTCTAAGCCCCGATCGGATCAACACATCAACGCTATGAGGCTCTCCTTTGGGAGGGCCTTTTTTATGCAGGCTTATCCGCAAAGTCACACAGCGACACAAAAAAATCCTTACTACATACTACATACCCTCTACTCAGTACTCTATACTAAGTACTCTCTACTAGGTACTCTCTACCAAGCACCCCCATCAACCCCTACCTCATTTTTCTCCTCTTCCCATTTGGAAAACCCAACAATTAGCTTACCTTTGTGAGCGATTACTCACTTATTATGACAGCCAAACAACAAGCCATACTTGATGCCGCCCTTCAGCTATTTGCCCGGGAAGGATATGCCGGTACCGCTACCAGCAAGGTAGCTAAAACGGCAGGTGTATCTGAGGGGCTGATCTTTCGGCATTTCGGCAATAAGCAAGGTTTGCTGGACGCAATACTCGAGCAGGGTCGCGAACATGCAAAGCAAGCCTTTGCCAAGGTGGTCATGGAGGCCGATCCGAAAAAACGAATCGAAAAAGCACTGGAAGTGCCCTACACCATCAATCAGCGCGACTATGAGCTGTGGCGATTGATCTATGCCATCAAATGGCAGACCCAACAGTATGATAACTCTATGTACGATCCGGTTCGATTGGTACTGACCGATGCTTTCAAGCAGCTAAAATATGCCGATCCTAAGGCCGAAACAGAACTACTATTGATGTACCTGGATGGCATGGCCACTGCTCTATTACTGCATGAACCCGACAACAAGGCGGCCATTCTGGAAGCCTTGAAACAGAAATATGACCTCTAACCTATTTTTTTACCTTTGTAAGTAAGTGATTGCTTACTTACTTAAATCTGAAATATGCAACCACAAGTTATTGTAATCACAGGCGCCTCCTCCGGTATCGGCAAGGCCATGGCGCTTCATCTTTTAGCCCAGGGTCACACCGTATATGGCGCAGCCCGGAGAGTTGAACAAATGCAAGACCTGACCAATAAAGGCGGACACGCATTGGCCATGGATGTAATGGATACAGGCCAGGTAAAAGCAGCCGTACAACAAGTGCTGGACGACCAGGGCCACATAGATGTGCTCGTCAACAATGCCGGCTATGCCATCTACGGAGCCGTAGAGGATACCGATCTGGACGATGCCCGCAGGCAGTTTGAAGTCAACCTTTTCGGATTGGCTGACATTACAAAGCAGGTGCTTCCACACATGCGTGCTCAACGCAGTGGTAAGATCATCAACATATCTTCTATGGGCGGTAAGATGTACACTCCACTTGGTGCCTGGTATCACGCTACCAAACACGCCCTGGAGGGCTGGAGTGATTGTTTACGACTGGAAGTGAAAGACTTTGGTATCGATGTCGTCATCATTGAGCCGGGTATCATCAATACTGAATTTGCTGATGTCATGCATCAACCGATGTTGGAAAGAAGTGGTGACGGGCCTTACGCCCACCTGGCCCAACCTGTAGCCAAAGCCACCGCCCAAAACTATGCACCCGGTAATGGCTCCCCCGCCAGCGTAGTGGCCAAAACCGTGGGTAAAGCAATAGCAGCCAAGCGACCCAAAACACGCTACGCGGTCGGCAAACTGGCCAAGCCTATGATGTGGATTCGAAAATACCTCGGTGATCGAGTCTTTGATAAGGCAGTCATGAGCCAGGTAAAGTAGGCCATTGTGCAACGAGACGCCATACTCTATTTTTACAATTGGCCTTCTAAAGGCTGGCAACATGAACCCAACGCTAAAGTGGCTGGATGAAAAATTGCATCGATCCCGATCTGCTCCAAAGATCATGGGTGCGTTGGGCCTATTGCTTGCCCTTTTAGTCGCCTATGAAGCACGCTTGCCACTGCTCAAATCCACGGTTACCATTGTTGACAAATACGTAAAGGTCAATACCGTATATGGAGACAGTGAAGTCAGGCATTATTTTGTCACTTCAGCAGAACGTACATACCGGATACAAGAGTGGGCCTACAGGCGCATACCGGTCGGCCGCCCTTTTTATTGGGAGCGGGGACTGGTCACCGGTCGCGTGTTTTACCTCAAAACAGATGTCCACGAGAAAAGCAAGGATCACCTGCACTTTGCCTTTCCCTATTTTATATTCTTCATTTCCATCTGTACGGTTCATGCTTTTGTAGGTGGAAAGCACAAGTCCAGGCAAAATGGTGGTATCATGGCCTTTATCTTGGGTGGAGGAACGATGCTCTTCACCTTCTTGCTGTAGTACAGGTATTTTATGGGCTCCTTTTTGGGGTAAATAAAATCCTTGGCACGATGATTGGTCGTAGGTAAAGGAAAAAAAAGCAGGAGGTGATGATGAAAGCGCCAATAACCAAACAAGCAGCCGCCCTTACGCAGCACCTGGTAGAATGGGCCAAGCAGACGCGGCATTATGAAGACAATGCTAACCACTGGGCCATGCAACTTCCCAAGGTGCAGCCCGAAGAAGCGCATTTTCAGTTTCCCACCTTCTCGTTGGAAACCAATTTTATTGGTTCAATGATTTATCTGCGCATACATGACCTACATACCGGGGGAAGTCTGATGGTGACTGATGCCAAAGGCCATGTCTACTTGGATATTGAAGACGTAAATGGTTTACTGACGCTTGAGGTCAGCCACCTTGACCCGGATACATATTATGTCACTTACCAAAGAGGACGGTTTCAAACGACACAGCACTTCAACAAAGACTGGTAGTGTGTAGAGCGATTTTTGTATTCCAAATAATTTATTACTTTTCCATCCTAATGAGAAAGCACAGCACCTATACCTATTACTATTATTCGCTACTGATGCACAGGAGCCGATGAGGTAATGGTATAGTGTACAAACGATAACCAGCCCGGTTCCTGCAGGAACCGGGCTTTTTTTATGCCTGACAAACAACCTACTGATGCAACAACATTACGATCAATACACGACAGAAGACCATGCCGTTTGGCAGATCCTTTTCGAACGGCAGGTGAAAAACCTGCAAGGCAAAGCCTGCGACCTGTATCTCGATAAGCTGGAGGCCCTGGCCCCTGCCCTACAGGCCAAGGCTGTCCCCAGATTTGACGACCTAAATGCCGTATTGTTGTCTGCTACCGGCTGGCAAATTCACGTAGTACCCGGTTTGATTCCTCCGGCAGATTTTTTCGCCTTACTGGCCGACAGACGATTTTGCTCTTCCACATGGCTGCGCACCCGTGCCCAGCTTGACTACCTGGAGGAGCCCGATATGTTTCACGATATTTTTGGCCATGTTCCCTTGCTTATGGATACTGGCTATGCTGATATGATGCAGCAGATCGGAGAGCTGGGCGTTGCGGCAGCCCATGATCCTGAAAAATTGGATGAGATCGAGCGGCTGTATTGGTTTACCATTGAATTTGGCGTACTGCAGCGAGGAGATGAACGCCAGATCTACGGAGCGGGCATCCTGTCTTCGTTCGGGGAAGCGAAGGAGATAGTGGAACCAGAAGCGATTATCAAGCCGTGGGATGTGAAGGAACTGATGCAGACCCCTTTTGACAAATCGATGATACAACCTTACTACTATGGCTTACCTGACTGGGAAACCTTGCCGAAGGTGATAGCAGAAATTTGGCATAGTACCCAGGTCAGTGTATGAAACGGCCCAACATTTTCTCGGTGAGGGGCTTGGTAACAAAACCGACTACCGGTTCATAGTTGAACGATTGTTTGATCGCCTCGTCAAACAAGTTAGAGGTAACCACTAATGTGGGTATTGCGGGAATGCCATTCGCCTGCATATGTTCCAATACATCCCATCCCAATTGACCATCACGCAAATGAATATCCAACATGATCAAGTCAAGGATTTTGTGCTCTCTCTCAATTATACTAATAGCGGCCTTTGTGTCACCACATACTTTAATATTGGCATCCGGAAGGTAGGAGGCCAATTTTGTTTTTATCACTAATTGTTGGATGGGATCATCTTCAATAATGAGCACTTCATTCACCAGTCCAAGTGTAAGCCGGATATCAGGATCTCGCAGCTCCAGGTGACTCTTTCCTACCTGGTGAGTTAGTTCCTGTATCACTTGGTCAGTCTCTTCTAATGCATTCTGCAAGGCTTCAAAAAGCGGGTCCTGCCCCCATTCTTTCTGCATTAGATTTACAATGCCCAGAGCATTGCTAAAGGGGCCACGCAATTTGTGGGCTGACATAAATGCAAAGTCATCCATGTAAGAGTGGTACGTCTTCAAGAGCTCGGTATACCGTGAACGCTCCCTCGCTCGTTCTTCGCTCTGCGTTAGGTGGTGGATAATGGCCTCGATCAATTCCTGATTGCGGAATGGTTTGGCAA
>CAJXXO010000051.1 GCA_913062655.1 uncultured Bacteroidota bacterium
GCTTTGGCGTTGACCTGTTCGGAAAGGTGCACGGCGCTGGCGCAAACAGCATCGGAGATGTAAGTGGCCGAACCGCGATTGACTTTAAAAGGGTAGTGATAAACCGATTCGTCGCGCTCTACGCGACGGATGATGGTGTCCATTTGTCGGACGGCTTCTACCGGATAACGGCCTACGGAAGTTTCGCCAGATAACATCACCGCATCGGCGCCGTCGAGCACGGCGTTGGCGATGTCGTTGCTTTCAGCCCGGGTTGGTCGTGGATTTTCGATCATGCTCTCCATCATCTGCGTAGCGATAATCACCGGCTTCGACTTCTGAAGGCACTTCTCCACGATCTGCTTTTGAATAATGGGCACATCCTGCAACTTCATCTCCACTCCCAGGTCACCCCGCGCTATCATTATCGCATCGGTCTTGGCGATGATCTTGTCGATGTTAGTCACCGCCTGCGGTTTTTCGATTTTGGCGATGATTTTGGCGTGGCGGTCTTTATCATTATCACGGCTAAACTTGTGGATGTACTCCCGGATATTCATAATATCCTTCTCCGTCCGCACAAATGAGAGCGCCACCCAGTCCACATCCTGTTCGATGGCAAACTCCAGGTCTTTCAGGTCTTTCTCCGTCAACGAGGGTAGTGATACATCAGCATTTGGTAGGTTGACCCCCTTATTGGAGCTAATGCGACCGGGCATCAGCATTTTTACGGTGACTTCGGTGGTTTTATCGTTGTCCACCACCTCTACTTCCACCTTTCCATCATCTATCAGAATGGTATCACCGGTCACTACATCCATAGGGAACCCATCGTAGCTGATGGATACTTTTTCCCTTGTACCCACCTGACTGCGGTCAGTAGTAATAATAAAGGTGTCGCCTGCCGCCAGGTCAAAGTGATCCTTTTCGATCTTCCCCAATCGGATTTTTGGTCCTTGCAGGTCAGCTATGATAGCCACAGAAAAATTGTGATCGATATTGAGTTGTCGAATATGCTGTATCAGTTCCGCCTTTTGCTCGTGGGTACCGTGCGAAAAATTGAGGCGGAAGGCATCTACCCCTGCTTCAATTAACTGTAAAATGGTATCCTGATCGCTGGAGGCCGGGCCCAGCGTGGCCAGTATTTTAGTCCGAGTGTAAGTCTTCATCGTCAAATATTAGGTTATGTTGGGACTGCAATGCTAAGGGATTTACCGGAAAAATTGTTTGTAGCTGGTTCATTCTCCGCATCTTTTCGATAACCGGAGCCTGCCAATCGCCCTCATCCCCTTTAATCAGCAACCAGCTATCCACTTTTTTGTATTCGGGCACCAGGAATTGTTTTCCCTGGGGGGTTTTGTTGAGCAACACGTAAAAGAGAAGATGGTCTACACCGTCATAGTAGCCATACCGTGTAAAGGCCGCCTCGCCTTGCTGTCGCGGGAGCGCTACTTTATGGTCGCGCAGTCGTCTCAAATCCAGCCCCGTCAGCTTGTTCAGGAAGTAGACGAGCCGATAGTCGCGCAATGGAGACACCAATGCCCATAAATGAAAGTCGGCAGCCAGGTCGAGTTGAAGGACTTTTTTTGCCATAAACAGAAGCGTAAAAGTAGCGAATAAATTGCTGCATATCAGTCTATTCAAGGGTTTGCGGCCATCTAATTTTTATTACATAATTTTGCCCAGTAAATCGCAAATACCTTACTTTGCAGCTTAATTCATAACCTAAAAGTTTAATCATGGCTGACATTGCATCTCGCGTGAAAAAGATCATTATCGACAAACTGGGTGTAGATGAGAGCGAAGTCTCTCCAGAAGCCAGCTTTACTAATGATCTGGGTGCAGATTCTCTGGATACTGTAGAGCTGATTATGGAGTTCGAGAAGGAGTTCAACATCTCTATTCCAGATGAGCAAGCTGAGGGCATCACCACCGTTGGTGAGGCTATTGCTTACTTGGAACAAAACGTAAAATAAATCCCACCCCCTGCATGAGTCTAAAAAGAGTGGTTGTCACCGGATTGGGTGCTTTAACTCCTATTGGTAACACGGTTACCGATTTTTGGAATGGCTTGATGGCTGGCCAAAGTGGAGCAGCGCCCATCACCCTATTTGATGCGTCCAACTTCCGCACACGGTTTGCCTGTGAGGTAAAGGGCTTCAGCGCCCAAGACTATCTGGATCGGAAGGAGGCCCGCAAATTGGATCGCTTTGCCCAAATGGCACTGGTGGCCAGTGATCAGGCAATAGCAGATGCCAACCTGGATGATGAGTCGCTCAATAAAGACCGTATAGGGGTAATCTGGGCTTCAGGTATTGGGGGCATCGCTACCTTTGAAGACGAAGTGTCCAACTTCGCCACAGGTAACGGTGTGCCCCGTTTTAATCCCTTCTTCATTCCGAAGATGATCCTCGACATCGCGGCTGGGCATATATCCATTCGCCATGGCTATCGGGGTATCAATTACGCCACGGTATCAGCATGTGCCTCCTCCACTCATGCACTGATCGATGCTTTCAACTACATACGCTTAGGCAAGGCCGATGCCATCGTTTGCGGTGGTGCAGAGGCGGCCATTACCTCTGGTGGTGTAGGTGGATTTAATGCCATGAAAGCGCTATCCGAGCGCAACGACTCGCCAGAAACCGCCTCGCGACCATTCGATAAAGATCGTGATGGGTTTGTATTGGGTGAAGGCGCCTGTGGATTGGTGCTGGAAGAATATGAGCACGCAAAAAAGAGAGGCGCGACTATTTATGCTGAAGTAGCCGGAGGCGGTATGACAGCAGATGCTCACCATATTACCGCTCCCCATCCAGATGGGTTGGGGGCCATGAATGTGATGCGACTGGCATTGGAAGATGCCGCAATGAATGCGGAAGAAGTAAAGTACATCAATGTGCACGGTACCTCTACCCCGCTTGGTGACCTGGCAGAAGCCAAAGCCATTGAAGCCGTATTTGGGGATCATGCCTATGATCTGAATATTAGCTCTACCAAATCAATGACCGGGCACCTGTTAGGGGCAGCCGGTGCAGCGGAAGCGGTAGCATGTATTCTTTCGGTACACAACAGTGCCGTACCTCCGACCATCAACCACTTCACCGATGATGAGTCGTTCAATCCGAAATTGAATTTTACCTTCAACACCCCACAAGAGCGAGAAGTAAAGGCCGCCCTCAGTAACACCTTTGGGTTTGGGGGGCACAACGCCTCAATTATTGTCAAAAAACTCCAGTAATTGACGTTTTTCCGCCAGTGGTATAACCGCCTTTTTTCTTCGCAGCGCACTTATGCCCGGAAAATTAGTCGATTGATTGGTTTCATGCCGGCCCGTTTGGCGCTGTACCAGACGGCTTTCACCCATGCCAGTGCTTCTCCTGAGGTAGGTTTTAACAATGAACGCCTGGAGCTGATTGGTGACGCCTTATTTGACGTGGTAGTTTCCGAATACCTCTACTTCAAGTACCCCTTCAAAAGTGAAGGCTTCCTCACAGAGATGCGGTCAAAGATTGTAAGCCGGAAAACGGTAAATCAACTGGCGCAAAAGATGGGTCTGCAAGATTTTATAGAAACGACCATGTCTGACAAAAATCTCCTCAACAGCTCTACCCTGGGTAATGCCTTCGAGGCGCTCATTGGTGCAGTTTACTTCGACCTGGGCTTTGCACGCACCAAACGCTTTATTGAGCAACAGGTCATCCGGGTCCATTTTGACCTCGAAGAGTTGGAGTCTATGACCTTTAATTTTAAGAGTAAGCTGATTCAATATGGCCAGAAACATAACGTAACCATCGAATACCGTATGCTGAAGGAAGAAAGAACCAAGCACGGCAAGCGCTATACCATGGGGGTGTTTATGGATGATCAGCTCATGGCGCAGTCGAGTGCCCATAATAAAAAGCAAGCCGAGCAAACTGCCAGCAAAGAGTTGTACGAAAAGCTGGATTTGGCTAGCGATGCATAAAGGCCAGCATATCTTCCAATAGCTCACGTTCATTGGATAACCGGGGCACTTTGTTCTGCCCACCCAGCTTTCCCTTTGACTTAAGCCAGTTGTAAAAGAATTGTTTCGGTGCTACGTGTACTTTTGGCAGTTGCAGGGCCATGTCGTTCCTGCGCTTTGCCTCGTAGTCACTATTCAAGCCTTGCAATACCGCATCTAGCTGACGTGTAAAGGCCTCTACATCTGCGGGTGGGTCATCAAACTCAATAATCCATTCATGTCCACCCTTACCACCCGTATCCGTAAAGTACATGGGGCCGGCAGTATAATCTTTCACCCGCACCCCAGATTGCTTTGAGGCTTCCAGAATAGCTTTGTCGGTATTGTCTACAATCACCTCTTCACCAAAAGCATTGATAAAAAACTTGGTTCGGCCAGAGACCTTGATGCGGAAGGGGTAGAGGGAGGTAAACTGAATGGTATCGCCTATCAGATAGCGCCACAAGCCGGCATTGGTGCTGATGACTAGTGCATAGTTTTTATCCAGTTCCACCTGATTGAGCTGTACCGTTTTGGGGTGCGCCTTGCCATACTCATCCATTGGCATAAACTCATAGAATATACCGTAATCGAGCATCAAGAGCATTTCAGGGTTGTAGAGCGAATGCTGAATACCAAAGAAGCCCTCCGAGGCATTGTAGGTCTCCATGTACCACATATCCTCTTTCCGAATCAACTGCTTGAATTGTTCCCGGTAAGGTGTAAAGCTGACGCCACCATGTATGTATAGCTCTATATTGGGCCAGATGTCGGCCAGGTTATCCTTGCCGGTCATCTCAAAGAGCTTCTCAATCAGTACCACAGTCCAGGTAGGTACACCGGCAATATGGGTAATATTTCGCTTGACCGTCTCTTCTGCCATCCGGTTGATCTTCTCCTCATAATCCTCGAGCAGTGTCACCTTCAAGCTGGGCGTTTTGATGATCTGCGCCAGCAGCGGCATATTGCGCATCAGCACAGCCGACACATCACCGAAGTGCGCCTTTTCATTCAGCTTGTTGACTTGTGTGCTACCCCCCATTACAATACCTCGTCCGGTAAAGACATTGTTGTTGGGGTTGTTGTGGCAGTAGAGTGCCATCACATCCCGGCCGGCCTTGAAGTGGCAATCGTCCAGAGCTTCCTGGCTAACGGGTATAAACTTACTCTTATCAGCCGTGGTACCGCTCGACTTGGCAAACCACTTGATTTCGGTGGGCCAGAGTACGTTTTGCTCACCATTGATCAACCGGTCGATCTTCGGTTTCAAATCAGGATAGGTGCTTATGGGCACCCGTTCTTTGAACTGCTGAAGATTGGTTATTGAGGCATACCCATGCTTTTTGCCCCACTCTGTATCCTTGGCCATATCAATCAGGTAATGAAATACCTCCTCCTGCGCTCGCTCCGGCTGATTGACAAACTGCTCAATCTGCGGAATGCGCTGCTTCATAAACCAGGAAATAATGTTGTTGATCAGCCCTATGGCCATGGCCTTTTCATTTACGCACGAAAATACACAATGACAATTGGGATTTGGTGTCCGTAAGCCTACAAAAAAGGGCTGTGTCGCCACAACCCTTTACTATCACCCAACTGGAAATCAGGCATTAATCGTCATAGGAATAGATCACATCGTCTATGGCATCCTCTATCTTATCGGCCAGTGCTTGGTTGCCATCCGGGTCATTATCATGAATTTCGATGAGACCATCTCCATTGCCATCTTTGGCTTGTGTAAGGTCTATGGTACCACTGGCTGCACCAAATAATTGTGTCAGATCAAATTCTACATTCAATATGACATCCTTTGCACGGTCAATGTTTAGCGTAGACCCATTTTCAAATTCCACCTCTACTTCGTACTCTTCATCTGTAAAGAAGATGAAAGGGGTACCATCAATATCACCGGTCACTTCAATGGATTTATCGTACATATCGCTTTGTGTGTCCTCCACATCATCAATCTCAAATTCAATTTCATCATATACCCCAGCCGGCAATTCAACATCTGCCAATAGGGCCGTCATGGAAGCCCCATTATCCAGTAAGTCAACGGTGAATGGACCCGCCAGCTCAACGTCATCATAGACATCATCGTCACCATAATTATCATCGTCATCATCGTATTCGATCTCCACTTCCTCCACATTCACGGTAAAGGCATCCAGGGTTACCCCTGACTGTATCTTCCCGGTAGGATTATAGGTGGCGGTAAAGGCGATGGCAGTCGTCCCATCAAACTGATCTTGTGTGCAACTAATAGCGACAAGCGCAATAAAAGCAGATAGTACAATAACAGGTAGCTTCTTCATTGTGATGGTATTTTTAATCGTAAAAAGATGTGTTCGCTTATAGGACGTACCTTTTCTCAAAGGGTTGGAATAGGACAAAAAAAAGTCCTCCGCAGAGGACATTTTTTTTACTTCACAAATACCAGCTCATCCCGCCCTACCAGTTCGGGGTCGTATAGCGACATTCGGTTGTTGGATAATTCATCGAAATACCAGTCTTCTTCCATGTCTTGCAACTGGTCGGGTCCGTTGTCAAAAAAGAGGTACAACTCCTTACCTCTTCGATCATCATCATCTTCTTCCACGTACCACGAGCCGTTGTATTGGGTACCGTTGTTATCGGCCACCAAGGTGCCATTCTCCTGAAAATCGAAGGTCCAACCGGAGAAAAAGCCGGTGTAGTTGTCATCGTCATCTACAAAACGATCAACTGTCCAGACATGACCACCGATCTGGTCATTAACCTCCTGCACAGAAAGATCCGCTAGTACTTGATTGTTGTTACAACTGACGGCAAATAAACCAGCCAAAAGGAAAGAAAAACGGGTCCACTTGTTCATGTAGTATTGCATTTTACGGTTAGTGATTATTCGTTTTGCTTAAGACGCAGTTTTCGGCAAAGGGTTGGAAAGAAACACTTACTTTTTTAGTCGATAGACCACGCCTCCGGTAAGGCTAATCCCAGCCTCTCTTGTCACATTCAACGCAGCCGGCACCTGAGCTGTACCTTTGTAGATGTTTGGCAAACCGATAATTGCCTGCATACCTACCTGTGCAGACCACCGTTTCCAAAGGGGGAATTGTTGCTGTACGCCCAGCAGCAGCCCATAGTCAATAGACTTAAACTGGCCGGTACGAGCAAAATTGTCGTCTCCCACTTCCTCGCTGGCAGATTGCAGCCGCGCCACGTACCCCCCCATCAATACCTGGGTTCGGGAAGATAGAGGTGCTAGGTAGTACAACTGCAGGCGCTGGTATTGCAAGTGGATACTACGATCAACATAACGCGCGCTGACGTACTGTTTGTAGTCTTGCCGGGCCGGTGAGACGAGTAACAGGTCTGCGCCCACGCCATGCCGGCCTCTGATCAAGGCTTGTATGCGAATGCCCAGATCGGGCGACCAACTGGTCCGCGTATCGAGCAACGAGTTCGGGTTCAGGCCATAACGGGTTTCAGGGCTAAGCAACCAGGTGTTTTTCCATCCTCCAGTCAGCCCCACATGAGTAACACTAAAGAATGGTGGATCAGCCGGGATATTGACTGCAGGCATCGGTTTCAAAAAATGATTGAGATCCTTCTCCCACTTGTAGGGCGATAATCCGGTTAGCCCTTCGCGCTCAGCCTTAGACTCTTCTGCAGGGATAGATGCGGTTGTTAGGGGTTGTGCTTGCTCCGTTGTGCGGGTATTCAGTGGTGGTTGATCACGGCCAGTGGTGTGTGTAGTAGCATACGTTGATCCATCACTGGTCATTGTATGATTTGAGGTAGCCAAATTATCGGAGCTAGCCTGGGTGGGAGCTTGTGCCTGAAGGGGCTCGGTTGAGGCTACTGGAGTCGATTCCTTGGTTCCTTCTGCGGCAAAGGATTCAGCATCCACCGATGGTTTGGCGCTTGCCGGGGATGGGACAATCAGGGTGTCGGCCAGTGGGCCTTGCAACTGTTCACTAATGGTCTGCCCTGCTTGTGGCATTTCATGGTTGAGCGGAAAACTGCCAACGAGGAGAAAAAGGGTTACCCAGCCCATCATTACTGGCCCCCACCACGAAATTCCACTCGAAGAGGCCGGAGGGGCCACCGGTACTTGATCCAACCGTTCCGAAATGGTATCCCAAGCGCTATCAATATCAAGTTGCTCCTGCACATTATCCCACACCTCTTCCGGGACCGGTTCTTGTAGCCGGTCAAACCACTGCTTGTAGGCGGATGTAAACTTGTCTTTCATCACCCGTGGGTTTGACTGATCCATTTTTTCAGCAGGCCACGTGCCCGGCTGTATTGTGACTTTGATGTGCCTTCACTGATCGATAATTTCTCTGCGATCTGCCGATGGTTAAGGTTGTCGATAACATACAGGTTGAAGATGATGCGTGCCTGTTCTGGCAGTTGTTTGATCAACCCTAGCATCTTATCAAGGGGCAGATGAATGGGCGACTCTTCTTCTTCAGCCGTATCGGGCAGTTGCTCCTTGGCTTCAACCATTCTCATCTTGCTGTGCTTCCGCAGGTAATCGATGGCCGTATTGGCCACTATGCGGTTCATCCAACCTTCCAGGGCGCCTTTACCGGTGTACTTATGGAGCGATTGAAAAATTTTGACAAAACCATCCTGCAGCACATCCTTGGCGGCATCGCGGTCGCCAGTGTACTGTAGGGCAATATGGTACAGCCGCTGTGCATGGGCTCGATACAGCTCTTCCTGTGCCTGCCTGTCGTTCTGCAAGCAACGCGCAATTACATCAGTCGCATTGTGGTTTACTGTACCTCCCAATTTTGTGCATTTTCCAACTGATCGATGATCAGGGTATATAAAGTGGTATTGACCTTGGGATGAATAAAGAGGATTACGTCATCATCTTCCTCCGCATAGTAGGCTTGCTCCAGGGCGGCCACACTGACATTACTAAACCAATCGGCTACGGCAAAGGTGATCGAGGACTGTACGTTTTCTCCAGCACTTAGCGATATTGCCCCCTGTTGGGTGGCCAACACCTCAAGCACCCATGCGTTGGGAATGGCCAGGTATACATCTACATCACCACGCGATGGATGCGAAAAATCGGCTTCCAACCACAAAGCGGGTCTGGCGTCATCCTCAAATTGATCTACAATGTCATACAGCTCTTCTTCTCCATCGTCACCTTGTTGGACCTCCTCCCACCACTCATCTATCTCGTCTGCTATTTGGTCCTCGAAACCCGGGTCTCCAGAAAAATTGAAGGTAATGCGCAGGTAATCATACACCCCCTGCGGCAAATCCATTTCTACCGCAGCAGGGCTGGACAACTCCCATTGGGTGCCGGTGAGGTCGCGTGTAAAAGTGATATCATCAGCGGCAGAACGCTCACCCTCTACGATGAATGAAATGGGCCGCAACGTCAGTCTTTCTGGCTCTAAAGTGCCATTTACGGCATACGACCTATCTAGCTCCAGCACCAGCGCAACGGGCACCGGCTGCGTGAACTGGCTTTTTGAACAGCTTGCCAGCCACACGGCCATTACCATTACACCTAAAATAGCAAGAAGACGCATGAGTCTACGATTTGACAATAAGACGCAGCAATAGTAAAAGGGTTGGAAAAATAATGGAAAAATTATTGCGCAAGTTGCTGATGTTCCCGGGCTTTGGCGCTATTGCCAATGGCGGCATAGGCGGTGGCAAGGTTGGCGTGGGTCTGTTTGTTGTTGGGATTCCGCTGCAAGGCTTGCTCCAAAAAGGTGATGGCTTGTTGTGGCTGCCCCATCATGGCATAGGCTACGCCCAGGTTTTCATATCCTTCTGCTCGTTGCGGGGCCAGGGCGACCATCTCCTCAAAGTCGGCTATCGACTGCTGTATTTGTCCCAAATGCTGGCCATACACCAGCCCCCGCTTCAGGTACAGGTCAGGATAGTCAGGATGTTGGGTAATGGCGGTATTCAGTAGGGTAAGTGCGCGCTGTGGTTGTCCATTGTTCATGAGCGACTGCGCCAACCAGGTAATACCGACAGGGTCCATGGGCCGCAGTTCGTGGTAAGCTTGCAAAGTGAACAAAGCGGCTTTCGGCTCTCCCCGGTTTTGCAGGCGTTGCCCGATGGCCAGGATATTTTTAATGGCGGCTTCATCGCCAGCTTTTTTATAGGCGTTGATGGCAGACTTGTAGTCACCATTTAGATAGAAGTACACATTGCCCAGTGTTTTCCAGGCATCGAAGTAGGCGGGGTGAATCTCCACGGCTTTTTCCAGGTATTGTTGGGCCTGTTGCAAGTCCTGCTGCTTTTGCTGCGGAAGCCTGCCCGGTTGCTGACTGCGGTCGTACAAGACACCACCGGCAGCATTGTTGAGCTTGGCCGATCCGGGCGCATGCTGTACATCGGTGAGGAACAACGTTTCATTACTTTGCCAAACCGGATTTCTCTCGATGGTCGTCCACCCCCACCCAACCATAGCCAATAAAAGCAAGGCGACACCAATGCTATTCTTTCTGGCATACGCCCGGAAGGCTGACCAGGTGCCAGACAAAGGATGGGGCGCCACGGTTTTTCGCCACGCAGGCAACTGGACCAACAGCCATGCTACGGCAACAGCAAAGCCTACCGATGACATATAGATCAATCGCTCTGACATAAACGTACCGATAGGAAAGAGGGCATTGCTTACTATACTAAAGGTGATGCCATAGTACAACAGCGCCCATCCGATCCACCAGCGCTTGATCAAGCCTAAAATGGCTACTGCAGCACCAACGAGATAAAGCAACCCAGATAGAAGAACCCACGGATCACTGAACTGCGTCAACCGAATGTGGTAGGGATAGTAATCGTGTGAAAGCTGTGCCGGCCAAACCAGCAATTGCAAGTATTTACCCCAGGTGTATAGGATGGTAGCCCACTTTTCATTGGCCGTTGCGCCTACAAATGGGTTATTCATCAGCTCTGTGATGGGGTTACTGGTAGCGATACTCCCTACCACCTGTAACCGCCAGAAAAGACCCACCGCGGCTATACCAGCCAGCAATAGCGTTACAGCAGCCAGTTTCTTGCCTTTCACTTCTTCTGTGATCCATAAGGTTGCCGGAATTACCGCCACAAAGGTGTAGGCATTTTCTTTGCTCAAAAGCGCTAGCAGAAAACTGAAACCCGCCAAAACCAAGTACTTAGCAGCACCCTGCCGGTACCAACGTAAGCTGCCCCATAAGGCCAGCATACTGAATAGCAAGCTAAATAGCTCATCGCGTCCTTTAATATTGACAACCACTTCCGTATGCAATGGATGAACCAGAAAGAGAAGGGTCGCCATAAAGGGTAGCGTAAACTGCCATTTGCCAAATCGATGGGCTAGCAACTCAAAGAGCAGCACAAACAACAGAGCCCCTGTAAGCGCATAGAAAAGGATATTCAGGAAATGGCTGATCCAGGGATTTTCACCAAACATGGCGATCTCAACGGCAAAGGAGGCCACCGATAATGGCCGGTACCGGCTGCCGGCCACCAGCTCCTTTTGTTCCCCGAAAAAACCAACGAATGTCTCATGGCTAAAAATATCATCAATGCCGGCCCATCCTTGTTGGGTGAATTGATTTTTGGTGATTACGATAGCATCATCCAGGGTGTAGCCGTGGTCACCGGTAAGCACATTAGCATACAGCACAAAAGGCAATAAGAGTACTATAATCCACTGCCAGCGCGGCCATTGATCCGGTTTATTCAGCGGTGGGGTCATCGAAGATCTTCTTTCTGCGCAATTCGAAATTCCGCCCCAGGTACACCTTGCGCACCTGTTCGTCTGCAGCCAACTCCTCAGCCGTGCCAGACTTCAAAATCTTCCCTTCAAACAACAAATAGGCGCGGTCCGTAATACTCAAGGTTTCCTGCACATTGTGGTCGGTTATGAGGATACCAATATTTTTGGTTCGTAGCTTGGCGACAATGTATTGAATATCCTCCACGGCAATGGGATCGATACCGGCAAAGGGTTCGTCCAGAAGAATAAACTTAGGGTCATTCGCCAATGCACGGGCTATCTCTGTTCGCCTCCGCTCACCCCCAGACAGCAGATCACCCCGGCTTTTGCGCACTTTCTCCAGTCCAAACTCCTTGATCAGGCTTTCCAGCTTTTCGTTCTGGTCATTTTTTGATAGCCCGCTGAATTCCAGTACCGCCTTGATGTTGTCTTCCACCGTCAGCTTGCGAAATACAGAGGCTTCCTGCGGCAGGTAGCCGATGCCC
>CAJXXO010000052.1 GCA_913062655.1 uncultured Bacteroidota bacterium
CTGCTCAGGATCGCTTTCGCGGAGCGTATTCGATTCTTCCAGGCTCATATTCTGTGGCCAGTAGCCGTTCAGCTCGTCATGCGCAGAAGTTTGATCAGTCAAGGTATCAGGAGTGATATTTCTGTCGATCATCCGCTGCAGTAAGTCCACAATGTTGCATACCACACCAATGGACACCCGCTCCCCATTGGCCTTCGCTTCCAGTGCCCGGTCAATGGCCGCGTCAATGTCTGTCATCTTCTCGTCCAGGTAGCGGGTTTCCATGCGCTTGTCAACCCGCCACTCTTCCATTTCTGCTACCAGCGCCACACCTTCATTCATGGTGATAGCCAATGGCTGAGCGCCACCCATACCGCCCAGGCCGGCTGTTACATTCAATTTGCCTTTCAAGGTGCCATTGTAGTGCTTGTTGGCCAGCGACAGGTAGGTCTCATAGGTTCCCTGCACAATACCTTGCGATCCGATATAGATCCAGGAGCCGGCTGTCATCTGTCCGTACATCATCAGGCCTTTCTTCTCCAATTCGCGGAAGTGATCCCAATTGGCCCAATTGCCCACCAGGTTAGAATTGGCGATCAATACGCGAGGGGCATCTTTATGCGAGCGAAGGATACCTACCGGCTTACCGCTTTGCACCAGTAATGTTTCATCTTCATTGAGGTCTTTCAGTGCTTTCACAATCAATTCGAAGGACGCCCAATTGCGGGCGGCCTTACCGCTACCGCCATACACGATCAGTTCTTCCGGCTTCTCGGCCACCTCGGGGTCGAGGTTGTTCATGAGCATGCGCAGCGCCCCTTCCTGCACCCAGCCTTTGGTCTGCAAAGTTGTTCCAGTCGGGGCTTTGATCGTACGGGTAGTGGTAGACATAATGGTTGATTTATTTCGATGCAAAATTACGAAACACACCTGTACGACCGGAGTTGATTCAAATGTGCCTTTAATGCAAGTTGATCTGCTGCCCCAGTGAGGGTATTTCCACTTTACGTACACCGGTATCGAGCAGCCGTTCCCGAAATTTGAGTTGTACCTCATATTCGCCATGGACGAGGAACAACCGTTTGAGCTTGTTTCGGTCCTGGTTAGACAGGAAGTCTATCATTTCTTCAAGGTCACCATGTGCGCTAAAGGTATCCATGATCTCAATGGAAGCCTTCACGGTCAGCTCATCGCCCATTAAATGAATAGTACGGGCTCCATTTCGCAGTTTTTCGCCCAGTGTACCGGGTGCACAGAAGCCTACAATAAGTAAGGTACTGTTTGGATCTTCAATATGGTTGTGTAAGTGATGGCGTATTCGCCCACCTTCCATCATGCCCGCTGCACTGATGATTATGGCCGGTCCTTCCATCGTATTGAGCTGTTTGGAATATTCTGCGTCCCGGATATAGTGGAGATGGTTGAAGCCAAAAGGGTCAGGGTCAGTGTGCATGTAGGCTACCAAGTCTTCTCCAAAGCAATCGGGATGCATGCGGAATATCTCTGTAGCATTAATAGCCAACGGACTATCTACAAAAACGGGTATTCTGGGCAGTCGACCTTCGTGCTCAAGCTGGTCGAGGAGATATACAATCTCCTGTGTACGGCCTACGCTGAATGCAGGAATCATAAGCTTACCCTTTTGCACTACACAGGTCTGCTGCACAATGGACAGGAGTCGTTCTTTTTCATCGACAGCCGTCTCGTGCAGCCGGTCACCATAGGTGGCTTCACAGATCAGGTAATCACAGGCGGGCATATGCCTGGGGTCTTTCAATATTGGCCGATTGGGACGGCCAATGTCCCCGGTGAAGCCAATGACTACCTTTTCGTCTGACAGGCGATGGTAGCGGATGGTCACGCTAGCAGAACCCAATATGTGACCATTGTCGCGGAAGAGCACTTCTACCTCTTCAAGTAGGGCGTACCATCTCCCAAAAGGTACCGTTACAAAGCGCTCCATACATACCTGCACATCGCGCACAGTATAAAGGGGCTTGGCATCCTTTACGGCACTGTACTTATTCTCAAAGTAAGCATCCCTTTCCTGCAGGTAAGCGCTGTCGGTAAGCAGAATGGCACACAGGTCGCGTGTGGCAGGGGTACAATAGATGTCACCGGTAAACCCATCTTTCACCAGTTTGGGTAGCCGACCGGCATGGTCAATATGGGCATGGGAAAGGAGGACCGCATCAATAGCAGAGGGGTCAAAACCCCACTGTTCATTGAAGGTGCGCATGTCGGCTTCGGAGCCCTGATACATGCCACAGTCGAATAATAGCTGCCGGCCATCATCGAGGGTGAACAGATGGCAGCTACCGGTTACCGTTCGAGCAGCTCCATGGAAGGTGAGTTGCATAGCAGGATTTTACCTAAAGTTACGGTATGCGCCTGCTAAACCCTACAAAATAAAACCCCCGACCGTGTCCGGTCGGGGGAAAACCATGAAAACGCTCATCAAAAAGCGAAATCTTCGTTCCTGTCAATGCAGGCTATCTTGTAGATCTAAGGAAGTATTCTGGTGTCCAAATATATCCAACGAGGTTTGATTTTCTAACTAAACCCTCAACCCACTAATAAGTTCATGGCAAAAAAGAAACCTCTATCCAAAGTGGATAGAGGCCTTAATTTTCTATGGTTCATGCTTTATTTTACGCCATGCATCAATTTGTTGAGCGGCCGGGCCAAAATCATAAGTAGTAAGCTGATGCCAAGCAGGACAAAGCCAATGGTGGAGAATACAGACGTATATTGCCCCAACTGATCGCCAAGGCTCAGCGCTTGCTGGCCATCCTCTGCACCGGTAAGTGCCGCAATCTGACCTGCCAGGTAGTTGGCTATCGCAAAAGAGAGGAACCAACCGCCCATAGCAGTACCCGTCATCTTCTTGGGCGACAATTTTGTTACCATCGATAATCCAATTGGTGATAAGAACAACTCACCCGTGGTGTGGAACAAGTACAAGAATACCAGCGTCAACAGGGGCACCTGGTAGGCTTCATTTACAAATTCACGTCCCAATAAGGTAATCAAGAAGCCGATACCCAACTGCAGAATACCCAAGGCAAACTTCATGGGGATGCTGGGGTTGCGCCCAATTTTGCTCAGCTTCACCCACATAACGGAAAAGATGGAGCCAAATAGGATGATAAAGAAGGGATTGAAGAATTGCGTCATGGAGGCCGGCATCTCCCAGCCTAATACCATACGGTCTACATTCCGGTCGGCAAAAAGCGTCAGCGAGGTACCCGCCTGCTCAAAGCACGCCCAGAAGACGATGTTGATGATCATAAACAACACCAAGGCAATCATACGATCCCGCCAAATGGTACCTTCCTTGGCACCGGCTGATATCAAGCTATAGGCTACTAATGCAAACAAGCCATAAAACATGTATTCCAGGATCTCATTGGTCTCAATGAGGAAGTACAAGACGGGAATAATCGCGATCGATCCCAAGATTACCAGGTGCCAGCGATTGATAGGGCCGAGTACGCCTTTTTTCATTTTCTCCGGATCGGGCACACCTGATACGTGGCTAAAAGTATTTTGCCCTAACACAAAGAAGAGAATACCCAGCAACATACCGATACCGGCCAGCCCGAATCCGTATTTAAAACCATACGTCTCCCCCACAAAGGCGACAACCGTGGTAGCTAACAGGGCGCCAATGTTGATGCCAATATAGAAAATGGTAAAGCCCGAGTCTCGCCTGGGGTCATCATCTTCGTATAGCTTACCTACAATGGAGGAAATGTTGGCCTTGAAGTAACCATTACCTACAATGATGGTACCCATACCCACCAAAAGCCAGGTCTCATTACCACCAAGGATGAAGAATTCACCGATGGCCATCAGTAAACCACCCAGAATAACCGCCCACTTGTAGCCGATCAACTGGTCGGCTACACGACCACCCAATACAGGTGCCGCGTACACAAGAGAGGTATAAGCTCCATAAATCAGAGCGGCTTCCGCATCGCCTTTCATCAGCGACTTCACCAAATACAGTGTCAACAGCACGCGCATACCATAATAGCAGAAACGCTCCCACATTTCTGCCATAAAGAGCACGTACAGCCCTTTCGGATGGCCAGTCTTCACCGGTGTCCCCGGGCTGTCAGAAGGATTATTGCTCATAGCGTTGTGTTAAGGTTGGGTTAGAAAAATAAAGGCAGCAAGTTATCATTTTTTTAAAAGGTGCAGCCTGCCATTTTACTGCATTATTTCTCTCTACAGGTTTTTCTGGATATAGTCTGTCATCTGCTTGTACAAGTGTAGCCGGGTAGTACTGCCGGGTATACCGTGGTTTTTATCGGGATAGAAAAAGACATCAAACTGTTTGCCCGCTTCTACAAGCGCCCGGGTCAGTTCCACCGTATTTTGAAAGTGTACATTGTCATCACCGGTACCGTGGATCAAGAGAAACTTACCCCGCAAACCATCCACATAGTTGATCGGTGAGCCGGCCTCATAGCCATCCGGATTTTCCTGAGGCGTTTGCATAAAGCGCTCCGTGTAAATGGTATCATAAAACTTCCAGTGGGTCACCGGAGCCACAGCAATAGCCATTTTGAAAAGATCGGGTGCGCGGAAGAGGCAACCACTGGACATGTAGCCCCCGTAGCTCCAACCGAAAATACCGATCCGCTCCCCGTCTACGTAGGGCAGCTCTGCCAGGTACTGTGCTGCAGCAATTTGATCTTCCACTTCGATCACACCTAAACGCTTGTACGTCACTTTCTTAAACGCCTCCCCTCTTGCGCCTGTACCCCGGTTGTCTACCGACACTACGATATATCCTAACTGGGTCAGGTACTGAAACCAGAAATCATTCCGGCTGGCCCAACGCTTCTGTACCGTTTGACTGCCCGGACCACCATACACAAACATAAAGACCGGATACGCCTGGCTGGGCTCAAAATCGGCCGGCTTCATCATCCAACCATTGAGTGGGGTACCATCCTCAAGGTCAAAGGAGAAAAACTCTTTCTCCACGAAGCCGAACGAATCGGTTGTAGCCTGGAGTGCTTCGTTGGTTTCCAGTAACCGCAGCTCCTCGCCCGTGTTGTCATACACCGCAAAGTGATAGGGCTGTGACGGGCTGGAATAAGTACGAATGTAGTATTGCCTATCAGCGGAAAAGTCAGCATCATGCCATCCTTCTTCGCTGGTTAGCTGGCGCTTCTTCTTGCCTTTGAGGTTGATCCGGTACACATGCCGCTCCAAGGGCGACACCTCCGAGGATTGGTAGTACACCCAGCCCTTGTCCTCATCCACTCCATACAGCGCAGTAACATCCCAGGCACCGGCTGTTAGCTGCCGGTCAAGCGTGCCATCCATATTGAACAAGTATATGTGATGATATCCGTCTTGTTCACTTGTCCAGATAAACTGCTTGCCATTATCCAGAAAGGTAAGATTGTCTGTAATGTCAATGTAAAATTCATTCTCTTCCGACATCAGGACATCTACCTCCTCTTTACGTACATCCACTGCCAACAGCTCCAGGCGATTTTGCAGACGATTCAGCTTCTGCACTACAAACAAATCCTCATCTGCTGTCCACTGCAACCGTGGAAAGTAATAGTCATCTCCGGTGGATAATCCAAAATCTTTGCCCTTTGCCTTTTTGGTATCAAAAGCGTGAATGGTGACGATGGCATTGTCTTCACCGGCTTTCGGATACTTGAAAGAATAATCACTTGGATACAGTTGCTGCTGGTACACGGGCATATCAAATTGCTTCACGCGGCTTTCATCAAAGCGCATGTAGGCAATGTATCGGCTGTCGGGCGACCACTCGAAAGCACGTGTTAGCTTTAGTTCTTCTTCATACACCCAGTCGGCCGCTCCATTAATGATGTAATTCCACTCGCCATCATCAGTCACCCGAACCACCTCACCAGTGGCGAGTAGGGTGTAAAACAGGTCGTTCTCCTGGACAAAAGCCACCTTGTTGCCATCAGGGGAAAAGGTAGCATACATTTGCTTGGCCCCTTCCGTGAGTGGGGTCAAGGTGCGGCTTTCCAAATCCATCACGTAGTAGTTGGCTTTGCTGGAATAGCGATAGATCGATTCTTCCTGCAGGGCAATGAGGGCCTTGGACATATCCGCGGAGAAAGAATAGGAAAAAAACGGGCTGGTGGGCTGTGGGTCAGCCTGTTGACGCAAGTCCGAGAACCGGATCAGGGTATCGATCAGCTCACCACTTTCATAGGCGTAGGAGGCTACATACGACTGCCTATTCTCTCGATCAAATACTAACTTGCTAAATGCCCCCCCTGTGGGCAGTGGCTGCTGGCCCCAAACATACTCGGGACGAAAAGTACCTTTTACAAAGATGTCACTCAAGGTGATCGATTCTTGTGCTAGCACACTAAGGCTCCAAATAAGGAGACTGACAAACCCAATTGATTTCATACGCGTTTAGAAATTAGCCGCTCAAATATAAAAGATTCATACACGAGCCTGTAATGCACAACAAGTATTCCAATAGCCATCTGCTGCCTTACGAGGCGTGCATTTTGTATCTTTCTACCATGATTCGAACCTTTACAAGGTGTATGTGGCTGGTGGCACTAGGTGTCACCTTTTCTGCCTGGGCCAACGGGCCGCTGCGGATTATTCCCCAGCAGGGTCAATGGGAAGCGGGCGTACAAGCTCAGGTGCCCCTGGTCGGAGGCAGTCTATACCTTGAGCCAGACCAATGGCGGTTTACTTTTATTCATCCTGAAGATTGGTCCACCCTACAGCGCCATCACCATCACGATGAGGGACACGAAACAACTGTGCCGGAAGAAGCGCGTTTTCATGCCTTTTCGATGCAATTTTTAAACACGGAGCCTGCTGCATCGCTGGAGTACAGCGAAGTGTATCCTTTCTACTACAATTATTTTCTGGGCAATGACCCCGAACGATGGGCCACCCGGGTGCCGGTATACGGATCTACCACCTACCGTTCGCTTTGGCCGGGTATAGATGTTGTTGTGGGCGAATCAGCGGGGCATCTTAAGTACGATTATCACCTACATCCGGGTGCCTACCCGGAGGACATTCAGTGGACCTATGATGGCGTACGTCCAACATTGGTAGATGGGCACCTGCAATACAGCCTTTCACATGGCGTCACCATCACCGAGTCGATACCGGAGGCGTATCAGCTTATAGATGGCGAAAAGGTGCGCGTATCGGTCCGCTATGTGCAGCAGGAGGATGTCTTTTCATTGGAAGTCGGGCAGTACGATCCTGATCACACCCTCATCATCGATCCCGTGCTGGTTTTCTCCACCTACACGGGCTCTACCGCAGACAACTTTGGCTTTACCGCAACCTACGACAAAGATGAATTGCTGTATGGTGGTGGTATTGTATTCAACACGGGCTACCCAACCACCAATGGCGCCTACCAGTCGGCCTGGGGGGGCATTATCGACCTGGGCATTACCAAATTCAACGCGGATGGGAGCCAGCTCATCTATTCCACCTACATTGGCGGAGAGTCTGCCGAAACACCCAACAGCCTGGTGACCAACCAGGACAACGAGCTCTTCATATTTGGCCTAACCAGTTCCTTTTCCTTTCCTGTGTCTGCCAATGCCCACCAATCCAGCTTTGCCGGAGGCAACCCCGTCAATTATGCCAGCAATGGCACCAACTTTACCAATGGTGTGGATTTGTTTGTCTTTCGACTAGACAGCACCGGTACGCAGTTGCTGGCCAGCAGCTACCTGGGTGGTAGCGCCAATGATGGGGTGAACGATGGCCTCAACCCCACTGCTCCTACCAAGTTGACGTATAACTATGGCGATTTTTTTCGGGGTGAAATTGTATTGGACAACCAAAGCAATGTGTATGTAGCCACCTGCACGCAGTCTGACAACTTTCCGGTCACTTCAGGGGCCTTGCAGCCCAATTTTGGCGGATTGCAGGATGCGGTAGTCTTTTCGATGGATGCCAATCTGTCTACCCTTCGTTGGAGCACCTATTTAGGCGGCACTGATGTTGATGCGGCCTATTCGATAAAACTGGACGGAGCCGATAATGCCTACATCAGTGGAGGCACCGTGAGCGCAGATTATCCGGTCACGCCCCAGGCCGCCAACCCGTTTTACCTGGGTGGCGGGGGTGATGGCTTCCTGTCGCATATCGAGCAAGGGGGTTTCAATTTATTGGCTTCCACCTTTGTCGGCACGCCATCGTTTGACCAAAATTATTTCATCGAGATCGATGCCTTCGATCAAGTTTATGTGGTGGGGCAGACAGAGGGACAGTTTTTCGTCTCCCCCGGCACTTACTCAAATGCCGGTAGCGGCCAATATATCGCCCGCTTTACGTCCGACCTTACCTTGCTGGACCGTTCGACTGTGTTTGGCAAAGGCGATGGTGATCCCGACTTGTCGCCCACAGCCATGCTCATCGATCAGTGCAACAACGTGTACGTCTCCGGATGGGGCGGTGCTACCAACTTTTTTGCCCAAAACCCCGATACCGATATCACTGGCTTGCCTACTACGCCTGATGCATATCAATCTACCACGGACGGTAGCGACTTTTACTTCATTGTATTTGGTGAAGACATGGATTCATTGCTATACGCTACCTATTTTGGAGGCGATCTCAGTGAAGAGCACGTAGATGGCGGCACGAGCCGGTTTGATAGCAGAGGAGCGATCTATCAGGCGGTGTGTGCCGGTTGTCGGGGCAATTCAGACTTTCCTACCACCCCTGGTGCGTGGTCAGCGACCAACAACAGCCCAAACTGCAACCTGGGTGTGGTAAAGTTTGACCTGGAACTCGCCTCCGTGGAAGCTCTGGCGGCCATCACCGGAAATCCCAGTGGCTGTGCACCACTGACGATAAGTTTTGAAAATCAGGGCTCGAAGGATGCCCAATACTTTTGGGATTTTGGCGATGGCACCACCAGCAACGATGAGAACCCATCGCATACCTATTTGGTGAGTGATACCTTCCTCATCACCTTCATTGTTTCCGATACCAATGCCGTCTGCAAGTTTCCGGATACCACCTTTGTACCGGTAGTCATCTTCGATGAAGTGATTGCCAATTTTCGTTACGATCCGGCTATTGTCCAGTTTGGCGAGCCGGTACAATTTACCGACCTCAGTGATCCGGCTACCTCGTACCGGTGGACCTTTGGGGATGGCAATTCATCTGGGGATCAAAATCCAGTTCACATATTTGAAGAACCGGGCGTGTACGAGGTTTGTCTGTTTATTGAGAGCAATGGCACCTGCTTCGATACCGTGTGCCAGCAAATTATCATTCCCATTATCGATGTGCCCACCGCCTTTTCACCGAATGGAGATGGCAACAATGATATTCTATTTGTAAAAGGTATTGGGGTGCAAGAATTTGTCTTCAAACTATATAACCGCTGGGGTGAGCTGGTATTCGAGACGACACAGCTCGGGCAAGGCTGGAATGGCACCGTTCGGGGTGTGCCCCAAGAGCAGGAGGTATATGTGTACACCCTGGAGGCGATTCTTGAAAATCAGCAAACCGTCAGTAAAAAAGGCAACGTTACCCTCATCCGATGAAGCGCTGCTGGGCCATAGCATGGTGTATGATACTGTCTGTCGGTTTGATGGGGCAAGACCTCCACTTTTCTCATTTCTACCAGGCACCGCTACAATTGAATCCGGCTCTGACCGGCTTTTTTGATGGCGACCTTCGTGTGGGAGGCAACTACCGCAACCAATGGCAAAGTATCACTGAACCCTACCAGACCTTCTCTGTCTGGGGCGACTACAACTACCAGTGGCAAAGCAATACGCAACTTTCCCTTGGCCTGGTGACGCTACGCGATCAGGCGGGCGATGGCAACCTGACCACCAATAAGGGATTTTTATCTGGTGCCATCCACCATCAATTCAATGAAAAATTTGGCGTTGGCCTCGGTGTGGGGGTAGGATTTATCCAGAAGTCGCTCGATTTTTCGCAGCTCATTTTTGATAACCAGTGGACCACCACTGGTTTCGATCTCAACCGCCCTACCAACGAATTAGTGGGTGACCAAAACCTAAATTACACCGATTTTCAAGCCGGGCTGCTGCTGGAGGCGCGTCCCAATCGTGACCTGATGTGGTATGCAGGTGCAGCGGTGTTGCATGCCAACCAACCCAGAGAAAGCTTTTATGATATAGAAAACCGTGTTGGGCTTAGGCCCGTGGTGCATGGTGGTGCGCTATTTCGACTGAATGAGCAATGGCACCTGGAGCCGGCTGCGCTCTATATGCGACAAAAGGGCGCCCAGGAATTTATGGCTGGTTTTAATGTGGGCTACACCTTACCCAATCCAATGGAAGAAGAAACCCCCACCATACTCTTTGCCGGAGCTTGGTGGCGCGGTACGGGTAACGCTATTCCAACCATCGGGCTGGAATACAAGCGAATCCGGGGCCTGTTGACGTACGACTTTCAGGTGGGGCAACTCCAAACCGCCAGCCAAGGGCGCGGTGGGATGGAGCTATCGGTGGTCTACATCATACAAAAAGACAAGCGCCCCGGGCGTGTGGTGATACCCTGCTATCGGTTTTGACAATCAGAAAGTAACCCCCCGGTATTGAACTCTGAGACTTACGCTACCTTTACTACCCTGTATGCATTACGGTCAACTGTCACAAGAACACATCAACCAATTGATCTCGATCTGCGGGGAGGCGCACGTGCTGACCGATGAAGAATCGCGGCAGCACTATAGCCATGATTACACAGAAGACCTGTCGTTTCCTCCGGAAGTGATCGTTAAACCGGCCTCCACCGAAGAGGTACAGCAGGTCATGCGGCTGGCTAATGAGGCGAGGATTCCGGTCACACCCCGGGGAGCCGGCACAGGGCTCAGTGGCGGTGCGTTGCCTACCTACGGAGGCATCAGCCTGAGTGTGGAGCGGATGAATCAGATCCTTGCTATTGATGAACGCAACCTGCAGGTACGCACGCAACCAGGCGTGATCACCCAGGTGTTGCAGGAAGCGGTGGAAGAGAAAGGCCTCTACTATCCCCCCGATCCGGCCAGCAGAGGTAGTTGTTTGATTGGGGGTAACATTGCAGAAAACTCTGGTGGCCCAAGAGCCGTCAAGTATGGCGTGGTGAAAGACTATGTCCTTAATCTTGAGGTAGTGCTTCCTTCAGGAGAAGTGATCTGGACGGGGGCCAATGTGCTGAAAAATGCCACCGGTTACAATCTGACCCAACTGATGGTAGGGAGTGAGGGTACGCTGGGTATTGTCACACAAATTGTACTGCGTCTGATTCCCAAACCCACCGAGACCATGACACTTTTAGCCCCTTTTACCGATGCAGAAAAAGCTTGCGAGGCGGTGTCGGCCATTTTTCGGGCCGGCATAACCCCTTCGGCTATGGAGTTTATGGAGCGAGATGCCCTCACCTATACCCTTCCGCATGTCGATGATGTGCAATTGCCTTTGGAGGAGGATACGGCTGCCCATTTGCTGATAGAAGTAGATGGGTTTAAAGCCGAGGTACTCATGGAGGAGTGCGAGAAGATTATGGAAGTGCTGGAGGCCTACGGTGCTGGAGAGGTGTTGTTGGCCCAGTCGCAATTAGACAAAGACAAGATATGGGCATTGCGCAGTAAAGTGGGAGAAGCCGTGAAACAACACTCCATCTATAAGGAGGAAGATACTGTGGTGCCGCGGGCCGAATTGGCCAGGTTATTGCACGGGGTAAAAAAGATCGGTGCGGAATATGGCTTTCAATCGGTGTGCTATGGGCATGCCGGTGATGGCAATCTGCACGTGAATATTTTGAAAGGTGACCTATCGGATGAAGCCTGGAATACCACACTAAAAGAGGGTATTCGTGAGATTTTTCAGTTGGTAAAATCTTTGGGCGGCACGTTGAGTGGCGAACACGGTATAGGCCATGTACAGAAGGAGTTTATGGACGTGATCTTTCAGGATATTGAGCTACAATTGATGCGGGGCATCAAGGAGGTATTTGACCCCAATGGCATACTCAATCCCGGCAAAATATTGCCAGATCGGGTGCCTGAGCAAACTACAACCCCGGCTTCTGCCGTTTAACCGACAAACAGATACCATGAAGCGTTGGCTACACCTACTCATATTCTTTTTGTTCA
>CAJXXO010000053.1 GCA_913062655.1 uncultured Bacteroidota bacterium
CTATCATTTGTTGTGCAGCCATTATTATCGGTAACCGCCACACGCACAGTACCGCTCTGCGCAGCGACAACGGTAGGTGATGGGCAACCGGTACAGCTCAATGGCAACAAGCTACTCCAAGTGTGGGTATAAGAGGTGCCCGTAGTCAGGGGTAGGCTATCGCCTTCACATAGCGTTGTATCACCGGTAAGAAGCAGGTCTGGCAATGGCCAAATAGTGACGGGGGCTTGTATGGTATTGGTGCAGCCAGCCAAGGTTTGCCCCGAAATGGTATACACTATACTACTGTCTGGGGTAGCTACAACCGTATCACAATTGGTGCAGTCTAATCCGGTAGCAGGACTCCACTGGTATTGGACAGCTCCTGTCGCCACCAATTGAATCGATTCCCCGGCACATGCAGCGGGTGAGGAGAGTGAAACGGTTAGGTTGGGAGGTGTTTCCACCTGCAGTCGAAACGCAGTGTCAATCGGACAGCCATTGTTGCCAATGCCGGTAAGCGTAAAAGTTTGCGTATTGGCGGGGGAGATGACAATAGTATCGCAGGTAGCACAGGAAACACTGCTCACAGGCTGCCATAATGGAGAAGAAACACCATCTATGATCCACGTGGCCGTATCTCCGCGACAAATGGCCGTATCCCCTGAAAGACTGGCGATTGGCTCAGGTACCACAGCTAGGGTCAGGCTATCAAAACTGCTACATCCGTTGCCATCACTACCTTGTACGGTATAGGTGGTAGTTTGTGTGGGATAAGCTTGCGGATCCGGACAGTTGTAGCAGGATAAACCGGCAATGGGGGCCCATTGGTAGGTGGAGGCTCCTTGTGCTTGTAAGGACACGGTGTCCCCCTCGCACAATGAAGAACCACCGAACAACTGTATGGGCGGTCCAGGCGTAACGGTAACACTTACACTGTCTTCGCTGGTACAGCCATTTTGATCGGTACCTTGCACCGTATAGGTAGTGGTTGTTTGTGGTTGTATAGTCGGGTTGGGACAAGTGGTACAAGATAAGCCGGTACCAGGTTGCCAGGAATAGGTCTGCGCGCCACTTACCCGCAGTTCGCCTATGTTTCCTACACAAATGGTAGTGTCAGGTGAAGTAGTCAACGGGCTAGGCGATACCACATCGATATGTATGGAATCTTGTAAAATACAACCTTGGTTAGTAATGACCTCTACGGTGTAGGTCAGGCTAGCTGCAGGGAATGCAATCGGGTCTGGGCAAGTGTGGCAACTAAGATCGCTTGCCGGTGTCCAGGTGATTTGTTGAGCAGAAAGAGATGGAGCAAAGGACAGGCCGATGCTGTCTCCACGACAGAGGCTAGTATCATTGGTAAGCCCCAGGCTTTGGGCTGCAAAGACAAATACTTCAACCGTGGTAGTATCTGAACAGCCCTGGGTATTGGTACCTATAACCTGATAAATGGATGTGGAGTCGGGTGATACTGTTGGATCTGGGCAATGGGTACAGCTTAGGTTCGTGCCACTCCAACTGTATTGGCTGGCACCTGAAGCCAATAGGGTTATGCTATCTCCCTGGCAAACCGAGTCTGCTCCCATCACTTGCACGGTGGGTGCGCTAGCCAATGCAATCTGTGTAGTTGCGGTATTGCGGCAACCATTGGTATCGGTACCAATTACTGTGTAGGTGGTAGGGCTATTAGGTTGGGCTACCGGGGATGGACAAGCGGTACAGGAAAGACCGTTGGCGGGTTGCCATTGGTAACTGGCACCTCCACTTGCTTGCAAGGTGGTAAACACACCCGGGCAGAGTGCGGTATCCGGAGTGCTGTTGATTTGAGGAAGAGGTAAGATGGATAGGGTAACACTATCTGTCACCGAACAGCCGAGTGGATCTGTTAGGGTAACAGTGTAAGTGGTCGTTTGCGTAGGAGCTACGAAGGGTTGAGGACAATTGGTGCAGGAAACACCCGCTGTCGGTTGCCAGCTAAAGGCGCCTCCACCAATGGTGCGCAGTTGTATGGAATCACCCAGACAAAGAGCGGTGTCGGGGGTCTGAATGAGTGAGTCGAGTGTGGCGTAGCTGATAACAGCAACGGTACCTGTGTCTGCGCAGCCATTAGGACCGGTCATAATTAGACTGTAATTACCGGTTTGATTGATTGTCAACAGGGAATCTGTGGCACCGGGAATCGCAACATTATTTCGAAGCCACTGCACTGGATTGCCCCCACTCCCAATTAACGTTGCATTACCACCCGGACACAGTAATGTGGTGTCGCCAACATTGAAAGTGATATTCAGGGGTGGCCAATATTGTAACCATGCACCGGCTGTATCGCGCAATCCACAAGTATCTTCCACTATCACTTCGTACCAGCCGGCTTGTGTAGCTACCCTCACCGGATTGGTGCCGGGTAAGGGCTGTCCATTCCTCAGCCACTGTATGACCTGACCACCTTGGGCGAAAAGAGGTTGCAGGTCGCCTTGACATATTATTAAGGTGTCATCAGGAGCAATGAAAGCATCAGGTGGGTTGGGAGCCACTGTAACGGATAGTGTATCGGGGTTGCCGCACGAGTCAGTAACAGCGGCTTGGTAGGTGCCAGGACCAGTTACCAATGTGGTTATTCCATTTTCGCCAGTTAGAACAGTGTCATCTTTGATCCATTGAACTGGGATCGCTCCATTTAGCCGCAATGTATTGGGCCGATTAGGGCACCAGTCAAAATGTCCAAGTGATGAGCTAATGAAGGTGGTATCGCCAAGCACGGTTACGGTAACAGAAGCCGTATCTGTACAACCAGCATAGGTAGCAAGAAGGGTATACGTAGTTGTAGTCGTAGGGCTGGCAATTGGGTTAGCGATGTTGGGGTTGCTTAACGAATTGGTAGGCGACCAAGTGTAGGTAAATCCAGGTAGCGGTGTTAGACCTATGGGAGCACTATATCCTTTGCAAATCGTAGTATCCGGTGCTGTCAACGGTGCCGGCCATATATCAAACCAAGCCGGCAGACCTAGTGTGGGGTTGAATAACGATGCATTTTGGAGATTGACAACTCCGGTGGAAAATTGTGGATTATTCCGATCATCAGGGTTCTCAACGGCATCTAAAGTGTTGAATTTTTTAATGTAAATCACACTATCTGGGCCTAGTTGCAATGCTCCTATGTCGGCACCCAGAAAACCGTAACTATGCACTATTTGTCGGGTGCCAGGAATATTTGCTGCCAACAGATCAAAGCTCAGAATTTCCTGGTTGGTAATATCACCTACATATAAGACCGAGTCATTGGGCGAGAATTCCAGGCCGTAAAAAGCTGCACCCACACCTGTAACTGGCCTGGGATTGCTTAACAGACCCGTATTGCGATCAAAGTCGAGTAGTTCTACTCGTTCATTGATGCCAAAAAAACTGGTATCTGTGACAATGGAAGCTATCATGTTGCCATCATGACTGGGTTTCATATACCCATAGCTTATCGTACCAGATACAGGTAATCCAGAGTTGGAAATTACCGGTGTGGTGTTGATGCCACTGCAATCCACTTTGTAAGCATGATAGCGGCTCTTGTCGAATAATTGCGTTACTACCCAGTATTCCCGTTCATTGGCTCCCTTTAATGCAATTACTTTCTCTGTCGTACTGTCTACCAAGGGAATATTCTTCTGGATGACCTGCCCACGTCCTCCGTTTAATGACATGTCCACTACAGAATAGTGCAAACCATCAAATCTTCCGTTAGGCCCATTGTTTGGTAGTGTGGTACTGCCATCTACGGTGAAAATGTAGTACTGCTCGCGATTACCAATAACAGGTGTTATGATGGCAGACATGGTGGAGCCATCATCGCCAAGCAAACCTTGCCCATTGGTCATGGGTTGACCATTGCTTTGCCATACGGTCATACCATCAGTGTAAAACAGTAACCTTCCAGCCCCATCAGATACGGTGGCACATCCCTCAAATTGATTAATCGAAGAAGATTGATCGTGTGATGGTGGGGTCGTATTGAAATTCAAGGTCCATCCGTCCCCAAAATGCCACCAATGAAATCGTTGGGTGTTTTGGGGTTGGGCGAACAACGAGGGCCCCAGTAAAGTGAGGCACAAGAGTATACCTAATAGGCGATGCATCATTCTGTTACAAAGGTAATTGATTCTTTTCGGGGTCGGTAGGCTACGCTTTTGTGCTGTTTAACGTATTCATGACTGAGCAGGGATATTGTTCCAGCAGCAATAGCTTTACTTCAGAAAAAAACCATGAGTATGCTAAGGTTCATTCTTTTTTTAGCCATTAGCGTTCCATCTAGCCTGATGGCGCAGCAGGGCTTTTTATATGTTATGGGCACTGATACCACTAATCAAACCTCGCTGTGGCAAGTCAATGTGACAAATGGAGCAGCGCAAGAACTCTTTACGGAAGCGGTGCTTGACCTGGATCATGCCGGTGATACCCTATTTGTACTCCAGGATCCGGGTGTGTTGTATAGCTATGACGTGTCAAGCCAGCAGGTGGTTGATAGCCTGCTGGTCCCATCAGCCAGGCAAGTGGCTGTTGCAGGCCGAAAAGCTGCCTTGATAAGTGATCTGGCACCCCAACTTCAGGTAATTGACCGCTATTCTGGGCAGCCTATTTTTATCCCTGGTCCAACGGTTAATACCGATGATGCAGTAGATCTTACTTTTGCTGGCGACACGTTGTGGGTCGCCAGGCGTGATACGGTGCAGCGTTACCTTACCGGCCAGGGCTACATATTGTCAGCCGCATTTACCCCTGACCCTTTCGGGTTTGTTAATGCCAGTGCCAATCGTTACCTGTGGGTACACCAAGGAAAAGCCTATGTACAGCGAGATTATACCACAGGTGCACCTAGAATAGCTTGGCTACATTATGATGGGGGTTCAATGGCCATTGATACCGCCTTTTTTGATATCTATTTTTCCAATGCCCGGCCTGTACCTGCAGATGATAAAATCTACTTGCATCGATACGATGATCATTATTCTATTCCGCAACAGCAATTGGTTACAAGTGCCTCTGCATCGTCTCTATACCCCATAGCATGGGATGGTGATAGCGGTCATCTTTTTGCCATTGAGTTGATAGATGGCAGCGTACAAATGGCCATACCAGGCAGCAGTTGGACCGTTTTGACGAATTTGCCTTATCGAGGGGATTTTCTCCGGAGGCAGGGGCTTTTCATCTCGGATATTGTACAGTCTCAACCTCCTCCTAAAGAGCCAGCGATACACCTTTATCCCAATCCTGCTACTGACCAAATTACCTTGTCGTTACCAGGAGGTCCGTTTGCGATACAGATTACACAAACATCCGGGCAGCCAATGCATCAAGCGTATACATCCTCCTCCGAGGTACAGGTCGATATTGCTCCCTGGCCATCCGGGGTGTATTGGATTCAGGTGTCCCAGGAGAATAGAATCATGGAAGCGATACCCTTTGTAAAGCCATAAAAAAGGCACCAACAAATAGCCGGTGCCCTTCATCCACAACGGATGGTTGGGAAGGAACTAGTCAAATACAAATTTCATTTCGACACGTCTGTTTTTCTGTCGTCCTTCTGGCGTGTCGTTGGTGGCAATGGGCATGTACTCGCCAAAATATTCCACGGTAATGCGTTCTTCGTTCACCCCCTTTTCAATCAGGTATTCCTGCACAGCAAAGGCCCTGCGCTTAGATAGCCGGAAATTGTAGGCTTCGGTGCCTGAGTTGTCGGTGTGTCCGGCTATGTAGAACTTCCAATCCTCTTTTTCAAGCAGCAGATTGGCGAGTTTGTCCAAATAGGGAAGAGAGGTATCCATGATAATGGCTTCGTCCCATTCGAATTCAAGGTTTCTAATGGCGATATCCAACGTTTCCTGTTCTTCCTCTTTCACGATTGGACAGCCCTTATTCTCTTTTACACCAAAGGTGTTGGGGCAGTCATCATCTTTATTCAGGATGCCATCATTGTCGGTATCATCTTCTGGGTTTTGCATCAGCTCTTCTTCAACAGGGCAGCCTTCATTGCTGCGTGGCCCCGGCTCATCAGGGCAACGGTCTTTCTCATCGGGGATACCATCTCCATCACGATCTGATTTTTCCGGCAGCCGATAAGATAGGTACACTTCATGTGAGCCACCACTCACTTGCTGTAGGGGAGAAGTGGTAATGTCATAGCTGTACCCGATGGTGTAGGTCTTATCAATATGTGCACCTGCAATCACCGAGAAAGCATCCTGGCTTCGGTAGGATACACCGCCAAATATGGTCTCCTTTACCGTGGCAATTCCGGTCACTTCCACCTGCACTAGTGAAGGAGAGGAATAGCGTACTAAAAATGAAGGGGTTACTTCAACATCCGGGTGCACCTGCAAGTGACGTCCACCTGTTAGGTAGATCGCACGTGCAGTTTGGTAGCTGCTATTAATGCCGTTTGCGTAGAGATCAACAGAGGTTTGTAGAAATTGAGGTACAGAAATGCCTCCAAAATAATCACCATAGGTGTAGTACACGCCAATATTGGCATCAGGTAGCCACTTACCCTCCTGTGCAGCCGCCAAGGTTGGGTCATTAGGGTTTTGCACCAGCACGTCAGAACGGAACCCCATTCGGTAGAGCCCACCCGATAGCCCGAAGTAGAGATCACCATACCCTCTTGTTGCCAAATGATAACTTCCTGATAAGGTAAGCCCTGTCCGGCTTATCGGTCCAGTCACGTCATTCTGTAAAAAGCCACCTACACCCCATGGTGTACCCCCGAAGCCATATTCTGCACCTAGCAGATAAGTGGCTGGGCGTCCCTTGAGTCCAGTCCATTGGGAGCGAACGGAAGCAAATCCTTCTACAGTTGCCTGATGGCCGGCAGTAGCTGGATTGTAAAATAGATCATTAAAGAAATATTGCGTGTGAATAGGCCATTGCTGTGCGACACCACTTGTCGCCAAGCTCAAAAGCAATAGTATGGCGGTTAGGTATCTCATCAGCGTAAAAAGGTTACGTCACCAGATAATTGAATAGGCTCCTGTGTATGCAGGGTAAGAATATAATAGTAGGTGCCCTGCGGCAGGGACTTGCCGTTGGTCGTGGTGCCCTGCCATTGCCCGGTGTAGTTGTCTTCCCGGTATACCGGCTGTCCCCAGCGATTAAAGATTTCTACTGTGTTGGCTGGATAATTCTCTAATCCTTCGATGACCCAAAATTCATTTATGCCATCACCGTTGGGCGTAAATGCTTCATAAATGATCAGGTTTTCCAGGCAACCCCTCGGATCTTCTGTAACGGTTATCTCATAAGATTCCTCACTAGTACAGCCCAATTGATCAGTGATCGTTACATCGTAAAATCCAGTGGCCAGGCTGGCGATAGATGCGTCCAGTGAACCGGTACTCCAATTGTAGGTGTAATTTCCATTGCCTCCTGAGGGTGAGAGACGGATGGCACCATCTTCATTTCCTTCGCAGGATACGAGTGTTAGGGTAGCATTGCCATTGATAGGGTCTGGTGCTGTAATGGTATACGTATCCTCAAAAGTACAGCCCTCATTGTCTGTAATGGTCAGGGTGTATTGACCGGCAGGTAGGTTGGTTAGGGTGTTGCCGTTGCTCCCATCACTCCAGGCATATTGAAACCCGCCATTGGCACCGCTAGCCGCTATATTGAGCTGCCCATCTTCACTATCATGACAAGTTGCTGGCTCGGCAGAAAACTCTACGCTGAAAGGATCCGGTTCATTTACGGTATCGCTAATGGAGAAGGTGCAGCCATTGTCATCTGTAAGCGTTAAGGTATAGCTGCCGGCTGTCAAATCTGCAATATTGGGTGACGTGGCGCCATTGCTCCAGGCATAATCGAAAGGTGGATTGCCGCCACTTACCTGACTGGTTATTGCTCCATCAGAGCCTCCAGGGCAAGTAACCCCTGTAGCAGACAGGCTGTAATTGATCTGATTGGGTTCCTCAACAGTATACGTGCCATTGGTGGTGCAGCCTACGCTGTCGGTAACGGTCACTTGAAACTGCCCACCAGAAAGGCCGGCCAGATTGCGGGTTGTGTCACCGGTGTTCCATAGCAAGGTGTAGGGTGTAGTGCCACCTGAAATATTGAGACTTATGGCGCCATCTTCGTAGCCAAAGCAGGATACGTTAGTAATTGTACTGTTGAGTGAAAGGGGCGTGGGTACGGGTATGTTCCAGGAAGGGTAAACAGCGGTAAGGTAATTGGAATTGGCGCCAGTGCCATTAAACTCAAAAATGGCAAAATGATAATCTATTCCAGGTTGAATGCCGGTAATAACTGCAGAAGTGCCACCACCCTGATAGACCACATAATTGTTGTTGCCCAGGTGCGACCCTGATCCATATTGGCTATTCGCTGTATAGCCCTGTCCATCTTGTGGCAGCTCTGATACAGGAGCACCACTGCGCATTACTATAATTCGTGCACTGCCATTACCTGGCGTCCAGTCAACACGGACCTCATCGCAGTTTTGTAAACCCCGGTCAACGTTGGAAACGGGCACCGTTGGCTCAGTGGCCTGTGCCCAAAGCGTTATGGCGGGCGCCCAAATAATCAGAGATAGAATAATGCTGCGCATAGTTACCTTCAAAATAGCAGGGTAAAAGTAGGCGAAGTGACTGCCGGCAAGTAGGTAGGCTATCAACAGTGTGAGCCGCTGTTGTTCAGCATTCTATGCGTTTAGAAGTCGTCCCAGTCTTCCGGATATTCCCGGCAATAGCAAAAGTCATTCCCATAGGGACACTGATCAGTTTCCATGGCACAGAAATCTATATACTGCTTCTTGTGCCCTTGCAAGGATATTGTGCGCCCCCAGAATGCTACCATCAGTGTATACTGCCGGTCTAGTGGGAACGCTTGCGGAAAATGTACGTGGATGCGTAGGAGCTGCAAAACCTGTTTCATCTCCTTCACAACGGCTTGTAACTGCATGGAGTCGAGCTTATGGGCAGGCGGAAAAGCACTGGTGGGAATGCTGGTGAGTTGGGAGATAGTACCTTCTGTGGCTACCGCTTCGCGCAGCGGTAGAGAATAGTTGAAACTATCAATGACACTGGCATAGGCTTCTTGTTGCCCATGTTGTAGGTCATTGATCAAATAGGAAATATACTTTTTCATTAGCAGGTGCTATTAATCAAGAAGTCACCTGTTGCGTTGTAGCTGCTATTTTATAAAAATATTTCGAATTAAAGGATAAAAGCACATGTTTTTATTGGGTTACTTTCCTTATAAGGTTGTTAGCAGTCGATTTGGAAGGCAAACTTGCTCTAAAATCATTTAGAGTCATGTATTTACCATGGGAGAGAGGGGGCAAGAAAAGCGTTTCTAAGATGTTTTGGTCCTGGCTATCAATTACAGTAGGTCAGGGTCTAAATCGATCGCCTAGAGGCTCCAACGACCAAAGCCAGGCGTGGCCTAAAGCGAATAGCCATAGTGCGCTTGGCGCTTGCTCAATGAGTAGGACCAGCCCAGAAGCAGTAGTCACAAAGATACCTATGCTCCTAATGGGGACAGAAAGGGGCCACTTCAGATTGCCACGCCACCAAAGGTAGGTGCCCCACATAATCCATACGACAAAGTTGATGCTGGCCACCATATTCCAAATCGGCCAACGTAAAAGGAAAAAAGCGACTGCGAGAAGGAAGAGATTGAGTAACCAGATGTGCGCGAGACGCATGGTTATAACCCAAAAGTAGACTTGATGTCATCCACCCGATTCAGTTGTTCCCAGGTAAATAGGTCAACTGACACTTCCTTTTTATCCCCTGCATTATTCATGAAAGTGCGCTTCACCCCTGATTGATACTGCCTGCCCATGTGGCCGTATGCGGCTGTTTTACTATAAATGGGATTTCGCAGTTGTAGCTCACGCTCAATAATGCCAGGACGCAGGTCAAATAATGTTTCGATCTTTTCTGCAATGGCTGCATCGCTCATATTGACCTTGGCCGTGCCATAAGTGTCGACAAACACTCCCATAGGTTTGGCCACACCAATGGCATAAGATACTTGTACCAGCATTTGATCGGCTACACCTGCTGCCACCATGTTTTTAGCAATATGACGAGTGGCATAAGCAGCCGAGCGGTCTACCTTACTGGGGTCTTTACCAGAAAATGCACCTCCACCATGTGCGCCTTTACCGCCATAGGTGTCTACAATGATCTTTCGGCCGGTTAGCCCTGCATCACCGTGGGGCCCACCAATCACAAACTTACCGGTCGGGTTGATGTGATACTCGATATTGTTGTCAAATAAATGCTGCAGTTCAGGACGAAGCCGTGCCTTAACGCGTGGTATCAGTATGCTCTTGATGTCAGCCTCAATCTGCTGTTGCATCGCTTTTTCTTCGTCAAAATTGTCGTGCTGTGTAGAGACCACGATGGTTTTGATCTTTTGCGGAGTATGGTCGTCACTGTACTCAATAGTTACCTGCGACTTAGCATCCGGTCTCAGGTAAGGGATGGCGTCACTTTCCCTACGCAGAGCGGCCAATTCCTCTAAAATTTTATGGCTCAAAGCCAAGGCCAGCGGCATATAGTTTTCCGTCTCATTGGTGGCATAGCCAAACATCATGCCTTGATCACCGGCTCCTTGTTCTTCCGCACTGCCTCGTTCTACCCCTTGGTTGATGTCAGCCGATTGATCATGCAGCGCTGATAGGATACCACAACTGTCGGCATCAAACATGTACTCGCTTTTGGTATACCCTATTCTGCGGATAACATCACGCGCGACTTTCTGCACATCAATGTTGGCCTTCGATTTGATCTCACCAGCCAGGATCACTTGTCCGGTAGTTACCAATGTCTCACAAGCTACTTTTGAATTTGGATCAAATGCCAGATAGTGATCAATGATGGCATCAGATATTTGATCTGCAATTTTATCGGGATGCCCTTCAGAAACAGACTCAGACGTAAACAGGTATGGCATGTATTATGAATTTAGACAGGGGTAACAAAAAAGCCGTACAAAGGTAACATTTCGACTGTTTTTGCCTGGCTATCGATTAATAGGCCAATAGCTTTTCAATCGCAGAGCTTACCTTTTTTGCGTTGGGGAGCAGTACCGCTTCGATCCCCTTATTTAATGGTATGGCCGGTACATCTACAGCCCCTATAACCTTCACCGGGGCATCAAGGTCTTCAAAGCAGTGCTCTGCAATACGACCACTAATAGTTTGTGCAAAAGAACTACCTAGTGCCTCTTCCGTCAAAATGATGGCTTTATTGTGCTTACGGACTGCTGCGTAAATGGCTTCTTCATCTAACGGGGTAAGCGTGCGCAGGTCAAGTATTTCCACCTGACCGGCAAAGTCACGGGCTGCATTCAACGCCCAATGTACCCCCATGCCGTAGGTGATAACCACCAACGAATCGCCTTCTTCAACTTTATCCGGGTCGGCTTCCAGGAATGTTCGGGCTTTACCCAATGGTATTATGTAGTCCTCAGCCGGATCAACGGTTTTGGCCGCTTCTGTACCGGGTACTTTAGACCAATACAAGCCCTTGTGCTCAAATACCACAACCGGGTTTGGATCATAATAAGCGCCCTTGAGCAACCCTTTTAAATCGGCCGCATTGGAAGGGTATACTACTTTGATGCCTTTCACAGAAGTGATGGTTGACTCGTGGCAACCACTGTGGTAAGGACCTCCACCGCCATACGCACCGATCGGCACCCGTATGACGGCACTTACCGGGAATTTGCCTTGTGAAAGAAAACACGACTTGGACAGCTCAGTGACCAATTGATTGAGCCCTGGAAATAGGTAGTCGGCAAACTGAATCTCTACGATTGGTTTCAGGCCAACGGCAGACATGCCAGCTGTAGAACCGATAATATAGGCTTCTTGAATGGCGGTGTTGAAGATGCGACTATCGCCATATTTACCGGCAAGTGTAGCTGCTTCGCGGAACACACCACCCAGCCGTCCGCCTACATCTTGCCCATAGAATAAGGCTTCCGGATGCTGTTTTAGTATTTCATCCATAGCGTGTAGGGCGGCATCTACCATCACCACTTTGTCTTTTACGCCCTCCGGTTG
>CAJXXO010000054.1 GCA_913062655.1 uncultured Bacteroidota bacterium
CTGGCCAAGCCTCCCAAATGACACCGCCACGCTGGCCGATCCTCGCATTACACTTATTGCGCCCCTGCCAGAGGATACGCTTAGTGCCGTTGGTGTCCATTTACATGGCGTTGATGTCGTCTCTTCCTCCGGGGAGGTGTTACAACACGTCCGCCCTAGTAGGTATCTATCCACGCAAAACCCACGAAGTATTGATGTGGTAAGTCAGATATATGTCCACCCGAATGGTAAGGATTGGTGGCTGGCTACCCTGGAGGGTTTGATCTACTATGATCGGTTGGCGGATACGATGGCGCAGCATGTACCCAAGGTCAGCAACACTATTCTGGGTGACGTGGTCCCCCAGAGCCAGGTTATACGAAGTTATGTGGCGCAAGGCGACTCTGTGTTGTGGTTAGGAAGCTGGGGTGGGGGGCTGGTGCGCTTTTCACTGGCTACGCATCAGTTTCGCATCTTCTATTTCGAACCCAACCCCTTTTTTGATGCCTTTACCAATAATATTCGCAACCTAAGCTGGATCAATGATACCACCCTCTTGGTGGCTGCTACGCACGGGAAGGTATACGCTTTCCGAACCACCGATTTTGTATTTGAAAGTTGGTTGCCAGCCATGGGCGAGCAACAGCCGCATGGTACTTATACCCTTTACAGTGATGCGGAGGGGGTGTGGCTAGGTGATGCCCAGGGGGACCTCTGGCAGGTCGATCATAGGCTGCAAGCCTGGAACTATAGCAGGACACCCAAGGAAGTAAAAGCGGTAACAGACATGGGGGGTGAAACCGTTGCCGTGGTAGGGGACTCCTCCGGCCAGCTCTATTTGCAAATGGCTAATGGGCTAACCCCATTGCCCTACTCTGCCAAGTATCCGAATCCTTTCTTTCGCCAACTACTACCCTACAATGGTCAGGTGTTGGTTATCACCAACAGAAGTGTATATAGCTATGATGAGGAGGGACAACTGCAGTGGCGGGTGACGAATGATCAACTGGTGGCAGCGGCTTTCAATCAGCGGCCACCCAGTATCCTTGACGCCATTGTATTCGAGGATAAATTATGGCTAGCTACCAAGGGGAGCGGTTTGCTTACCGTGGATCTTGCTGACCGTGCTGTAGTCGGTTACCACACAGATCATGCTGAGAAAGCATTGGTACACAACTATTGGATCAATACCCTGGAAGTGGTCGGCAACACCTTGTGGTATGGCACGGAGGAGGGGATCGGTGCCATCACTGCCCATCGCACCTTGTCCTACACATTGGATAGCTTGCGTACCTTTTTGCCGGGGCTGCAGAAAACCTGGATCAAAGAGGTGTTTGATCTCCACGCCCTCGGTACCGGTAAGCTCTTGCTGCTGGGGAATAAAAGCCTGATGGAGGCCACTTTTGAGCAAGGAGAGCTGGTCCGTATCGATCCGCTACTCAAGGCTCCATTACAGCATGCTTTCAGGCGCTTGTATCCGGTGGCCGACAGTCTCTATTGGTTGCACACTTCAGAAGGTTGGTACCAGTGGCGAGTAGGAGGCGCGTTACAACCCATACACCTGCCTGATGCCTTCAAATCGGCCCGCTGGCTTTCTTCCGCTCAAGGTATTTTACTCCAGCAAGGCCGGATGCAGCTATCCATTCCACAACTGCCTGTTGCAGAAACAAAGCCATCGACTCTTTACCTTTCCGATGTACGGCTGGGGGTACAGCCACCCCTTTCTACCGTTCTCCAGCCACAGGAAAACTGGCGGATGCCCTATTCTTCCAACTACCTGCACTTCGGGGCACATCTGATCAGCCACCGGCCACAACCCCACACCTCCATTCAGTATCGGTTGCTGGGGGCCGATGAAGTCTGGCGACCGGTTCCCGAAGGGGGTGTCACCATCAACAATCTGGCACCCGGTACCTACACGCTTGCCATACAGGCGGTCGGTTATGAGGGGCAGCCACAGTCAGCCGTTTGGCAGCAGCGTATTACCATTGTGCCCCCTTTTTGGCGAACGGCTTGGTTTTTAGGCGGGAGTGGGGGATTGTTGCTGTTGCTATTGGTTGGCGGGTATCAGTTGCGCATTCATCAGGTACGACAGCAAGAACGGCTGAAAAAGAGCTTTTTACACCAGATACAGGAATTGGAGGTAAAGGCTTTGCGCGCCCAGATGAATCCGCACTTCATGTTCAACTGCCTCAACTCTATTCGGAACCTCATGCTGAAGGAAGAAACAGAGGAAGCCGTTGAATACATCACCCAGTTCTCACAATTACTGCGGCTGATATTGCAGCATTCCAAGCAAGAACTGATCACCCTGGAAGAAGAATGGGAGGCCTTATCGCTCTATCTTTCCCTCGAAAAGCTGCGGCTGGAAGATAAGCTACAATGCTCACTTACAGTGGCAGACGATATCGATCCGGCCACCATTCAGCTACCACCTATGATCTGCCAACCGTATGTAGAGAATGCCATCTGGCACGGGCTGCTTAACCGGCCAGAGGGGGGTAAAGTGACTATTGCGGCCCGGCAAGTCGATGAATTCCTGTATATTACTATAGAAGACGATGGTGTAGGACGTGCCCAGGCAAAGGTCATCAAAGAGCGCCACCCAAGTAATAAGCGCCAATCCTTTGGTATGTCGCTGATCAAGGATCGGCTGGCCATTATGCAAGCCTGGAAAGACATTGATACATCCGTAGAAATTCAAGACCTTTACGAAGGTGATGTTCCCGCTGGTACCCGTGTTACGATCAAACTGAAGACCCCATGAACGCAATTATCATTGATGATGAGAAGCACTGTACGGAGTCATTAGCCATTTTATTACAAACCTATTGCCCTACGGTGCACATTCAAGCTATCGTACACGAGGCAGAGGAGGCTATTCGTGCCATACAGGAGCAACATCCGGATTTGATTTTTCTGGATATTAATATGCCGCGGCTGACTGGCCTGCAATTGCTGGAGGCCTTGGGCAAACACGCCCCGCAGGTGATTTTTACTACCGCCTATGACGATTATGCGGTGGAGGCTTTTCGGGTAGGAGCAGTCGATTATTTGATGAAGCCGATACACCAAAAGGAGTTGATCGAAGCGGTCCATCGTGCCGAACAGCGAGTGGAAGATAAGCAGGTGACGCAGTTGAAGGATACCCTCACGCGGGTTATGCAACCCAATATTGCCACGAAAAAGCTGCCCATACACCACCAGGATGGTATTACCTTCATTCACTTTGACGACATCATCTATTGTAAGTCAGAGAGCAACTATACGCAGATCGTGACCCCGGAAGGCAGCAGTATGTTGTCGAAAACGCTCAAAGAAGTCGAGGAGCAGCTCAACCACCCACAGTTTCTGCGTATTCACAACTCCTATCTCATCAACCTGAACCATATGCAGAAATATGTACGGGGTGTTGGGGGGTACACGGTAATGACAGGCGACCACCACGTGCCGGTCTCCAAAAGCCGGAAGCAAGCCTTGCTTCAGGCCATTGATGTGCAGTTGTAATAGACATTCACTCATTCACCCTGTTCAACCACTCATTGGTCGATGGTGATTCCCCCTCATCTGACCATATTTGTTACATGAAATCGCGGATACGGGTGGCCGTTTTAGATGACGAGAAGCATGTACGGGAGTCCACGGCTATTTTATTGCAACGGTACTGCCCCACAGCAGAGATTGTGTTGTCTGAAGACCCGGCCCACCTGACCCTGGATTTCATAGCACGGCATCAGCCGGAGATCGTGCTGGTCGATCTGAGTTACGGAGGCACGCATGATTGGTCACCCCGGGATCTGCACCAGGAATTGGGCGTTCCGGTTATTATTATAACCGCCCACGATACCGATACCATGAAAAACTTGTATCCCGATGTACCCTATTTATTAAAACCCATTAGCGGTGAGGCTTTACAGTCCTTACTCCAGGAATTACTACCACAATCATCATAACCATTGTAAATAACCGACCATGAAGTACATCATTATCACTTGGATGGCCTTGCTCTTTTCACTTACCGTACAAGGGCAGATCGTTACCAAAGAAGAGGTACAGGAGCGAGCCGAAGAAAAAACGGAACAACGCGTTGATCAGAAGATTGACCAAGGCATCGACAAAGGCCTTGATGCCGTGGAGGGGCTGCTGTTTGGCAAGAAAAAACGCAAAAAGAAACGTGACCGGGACCAGGATCAGGAGCGTGCGCAAGAATCGGCTGCGGAAGAAGAGTCGACCGGCAACAATTTTGGTATGCAGGCCATGTCCAAAATGTTTGGCGGTGATGTAGAGGTCCGCGATCGGTACGATTTCAATGCCTATTCTGATGTAGAGGTGATCACCACCGATAAAAAAGGTCGCACGGAGCGCATGGAGTTCCGTTATCTTTTCCCGGAGGAGGAAGCTTATGTAGGGATGGAGTTCACCAGTATGGGTGAAGGCGAGGAGGTGCCCCCGTCCTTCTCTATTTTCGATATGGAAGAAATGCAGATGGTCACCCTGATTGAGTCTGGCGGCCAGAAGATGGGGGTGGCGATAAGCATGGACCCCGAAACACTCAACGCCTCAGATTGGGAAGAGCAGGAAGAATGGGATGAGGAAGAGCTACAGTTTCGTAAAACCGGCCGCACCAAAAAGATATTGGGCTACACCTGTGAGGAGTACGTGATGGAGCAGGAAGAAGGGAAAAGTACCTTCTGGGTAACCGATGAAACCGACCTGCACATCGGTATGGCGATGGGGGCTATGCGTGCCGGCAGTCAAAATGGCCAGCAACAGCAAGCCCAATACGATTTGCCGGAAGACTTTCCACAAGGCGCTATGCTGGAGATGACCTTCGAGGACTACGAAGAGGAGAGTACCATGCAAATGAATACCCTCTCTATCAAGGAAAATGTGCCCAAGTCCGTGTCCACGGAGGGATACACCTTCATGTCGATGGGCGGCCAAAAAATGGGTGGCAAGTAAGATACGTTCTGTTTCAGTTTGATCGGGCGGTTGCTGCTTACGGGTGGCAGCCGCTTTTTATTGGGGGAGTACGATACAAACCCTATTTTTGTGGTAGGAGCCATTAGCTCAGTTGGTTTAGAGCGCTACCTTGACAGGGTAGAGGTCGCTGGTTCGAATCCAGCATGGCTCACTAGTTTTTGTCACCCACTGCCCCCTCCCATTTTCCTATATTTGTGTTCCACTCAAATTCAACCGATGGAGCATATCAATACCTACCTGGAGAAGCACAAAGACCGTTTTTTAAATGAATTGTTAGAACTGCTGCGCATTCCCTCGGTGAGTGCCGACAGTAGCTTTCGGGACGATGTATTTGAAGCGGCTGATTATATCAAGGAAAAGCTGGAAGCAGCCGGTGCCGATCAGGTAGAGATCTGTCCTACCGATGGGTACCCAATCGTATATGGTGAAAAAATCATCGACCCGGCCCTGCCTACCGTATTGGTATATGGCCACTACGATGTACAACCGGCCGATCCCTACGAATTGTGGGATAGCCCTCCCTTTGAACCGGTAATCAAGCAAGGAAAAATCTATGCACGGGGCGCCTGTGATGATAAAGGGCAAATGTACATGCACGTAAAGGCCTTCGAAATGATGATGGCCAATGAAGAATTGGGCTGCAATGTCAAGTTTATGATCGAAGGGGAGGAGGAAGTCGGCTCTGCCAACCTCGGCACTTTTGTCCGCAACAACCAGGACAAGCTCAAATGTGATATCGTGCTGGTGTCAGACACCTCCATGCTGGGCCTGGACACCCCTTCCATCACAGTGGGTTTGAAGGGACTCAGCTACCTCGAAGTAGAGGTGACCGGTCCTAATCGTGACCTCCACTCCGGTGTATATGGTGGCGCTGTAGGCAACCCGATCAACATCTTGTGCAACATGATCGCCAGCCTGACCGATGAGAACAACCACATTACCATCCCCGGTTTCTACGATGATGTCAACGAGCTGTCGGATGAAGAGCGCAAAGAGCTGGCCCGTGCTCCCTTTGATGAGGACGCCTACAAAGCACACCTGGGGGTAGATGCCCTGCACGGTGAGCATGGTTATACGCCAATGGAGCACACCTCCATTCGGCCCACCTTGGATGTAAATGGCATCTGGGGCGGTTACATAGGTGAAGGGGCAAAAACCGTGCTGCCTTCCAAGGCGCACGCCAAGATCAGCATGCGTCTGGTACCGCATCAATCTTCCGACAAGATCACCGAACTATTCCGCAACCATTTTGAAGCAATTGCCCCCCCAAGCGTGAAGGTGAAAGTTACGCCTCATCATGGGGGAGAGCCGGTGGTAACGCCTACCGATTCGATAGCTTATCAGGCCGCCAGCAAGGCGATGGAAGCCACTTTGGGCAAAAAGCCGGTCCCTACACGCTCAGGCGGATCGATCCCGATTGTGGCCCTATTTGAAGAGGCGCTGGGGGTAAAGACCATTTTGCTTGGCTTTGGCCTCGATTCGGATGCTATTCATTCACCCAACGAATCCTTTGGACTGGATAACTTCTTTAAAGGCATAGAGACAATACCGTACTTCTACAAATACTACGCAGAGCTATCGAAATAAGCCATCACGGTGCTAGCCATGTACTTTCCAACCGGTAGGTTTCTTCACCCTGTGTGACTACCTGCTGATAGGCATCAATGGTGTATCCCTCATCTCGAATGAAAGTGAGCGATTGTCCGGACTTGTAGATTACATTTTGATCGGTTGTTCGTAGGTAGAACCCCAGCACTTCCCGCGTGTCGGGGCTAAGCCAAACCAGGAGTTCTTTGGTGCGGAGATCGTTTTTTTGGGCTGTATGTCGTATTTCCAGTACGGGTGCCTGAAAAAGGGTATCGGTGGTCAATTGGGTGTCTACCTCATATTGGCCGATCAAGGCCGGTTTATTAATATCCGCTTCCCGAAACGCCTGCCATTCGCGCTGCCAGAATATACTGTCCTGATGTACTACCACCGTATCCACTTCCGTTTGTGCATTGATAATAGCCCGTTTGACAAGGGTTGTGGTGGTACCTGAAAGAGAGTCGATCAGTTGCGTAAAATAACGATCGGTAGAGAAATACGTCTCTTTTTTGGTACCTTCAATCTCGGGCCTGCAAGCGGTCAGGAAGACCGTTGTCAAAAGTAGGAGCCCGAAAAGCCATCGCATAGGTGGGACATGGTTCATAATTGGCACAAAATTAGCTGAATCATACGCAAAAAGCTTGGCAATGAAAAGTTTAGTTGGATTTATTCTGTCCGTCCTGTTTACCTTCTCCGGCATAGCTGTGCAAGCACAGTCTGATGCGCTGTCGGATGTCGTATCTGCCTTGAAAGCGGGTAATGCAAAGGCGTTAGCCAGCCATTTTGATACCAATGTGGAAATCACCCTGCCCAATGAGGAAGGGTTTTTCAGCAAAGCCCAATCGGAGCAGATGGTAAAGGAGTTTTTTATGAAAAATAAGCCCAACAGCTTTCAGTTGATGCACGAAGGGGAGTCGGGTGGAAATGCGGTCTTTGGCATCGGTACATTGCGAACTTCCGGAGGAAATTTCCGTACGTATGTATATCTGAAAACCGCTAACGGTAAAGCCACCGTCCAAAAATTGAAATTTACCCATGAGTAACCCATTGCTGTCTGCACCTATTCAGCAGTTTATTACCTATACCATTCAAGAAGATATTGGGGAGGGGGATCACACCTCCCTTTCTTGTATTCCCCCGGAAGCAGAAGGAGAGGCCCGTCTCCTGGTGAAGGCGAAAGGCGTATTGGCGGGTGTGGATCTAGCGGAGCATCTTTTCCATAAGATGGACCCGGAGCTGGTATTTACAGCCGCTATACCTGATGGTTCAGCGGTAGAGCCGGGGCAAGAGGCCTTCCGCGTGGCGGGCAGTGCACGCAGCATCCTGATGGCAGAGCGTCTTGTGCTCAACTTTATGCAGCGCATGAGTGGTATCGCTACACTCACCCACCGTTTTGTGGAAGCCTTGGAGGGGACCTCTACCCGTATTCTCGATACCCGCAAGACTACACCGGGCCTTCGTTTCTTTGAAAAGTGGGCGGTACGGATCGGGGGCGGCACCAATCACCGCATGGGGCTATACGATATGATCATGGTCAAAGACAACCACATCGATTTTGCCGGGGGTATAGAGGCGGCTATCTGCCGGGTGCGCAACTATTTGATCGAGCATCAGTTGGACCTGAAGATCGAGGTGGAGACCCGCAACCTGGAAGAGCTGGAGGAGGTCCTCCGTGTAGGCGGTGCAGATGTGGTGATGCTGGACAACTACTCCTATGCAGATACAGAGACAGCGGTAGCCCTTATCGATGGTACGGTGGAGACGGAATCTTCCGGTAACATCACCCTGGATACAGCGCCCCGCTATGCAGCGTGTGGCGTGGACTTTATCTCTTCCGGAGCCTTGACCCATTCCGTAAAAAGCCTTGACCTCAGCCTGAAGGCAGACTTTTAAATACCGTTAACGCCCGGACAGGTAAAGACAAGGCGCTGCAGTATTGTGTATTTTTACCATCATGATCAGGCGGCAACTGTTTCACTTTACGCTACTCATTAAGCGGCTCCTCATATTGATGGGGTTGTTCTTTATGTGCCGCCTTCTCTTTTTGCTTTTCAATTACGACCTCTTCCCACACATGGGGGCCAGCGACTTCCTCACTGCGCTGTTTTATGGCTTGCGGTATGATATTTCGGCCATCCTAATCATCAATTTTGCCTTTATCCTGATGCACATAATCCCCAACCCCTGGCGGGAGCTCAAGTGGTACCAGCAGATATTGCGGTGGCAGTTTTACCTCATTAATGGCACCTTCCTCATCATAGAAGCGGGCGATTTTATCTATTACAAATTTGCCCAGGAGCGCACCAGTAGTCACATTTTAGGGCTGCGAAATGACATCGTCAATCTCATTCCACAGTTTCTGCTCGACTTCTGGTACATCATACTCTTAGGCATTGGCCTCTTCTGGGGGATTGATTGGCTATACCGGAGAACCCACTACCAGGCGATGAACATCCGCACCGTGCTCAACTACCCTATGCAGACCGGCTTCGCCTTGGTCTTTATGACCTTGGTGGTTATCGGTGCCCGGGGAGGCTTACAGCCCGATCTCTTGTCGCCCTCATCCGCAACAGAGGTGGTGGAGCCAAACGCTATAGGCTTGGTTACCAACACCACCTTCACCATTATCCATAGCTTGCTCAATCGCGAAATGCAGCCGGTGCAGTATATGAGCCCCGATGAGGCGGATAGCCTATTTTCTCCCATAAGGGCGGTAAAACCCGCCCATTCACTTGCACAACGGCCAAATGTGGTGGTCCTGATCCTGGAGAGCTTCTCGCAGGAATACATTACTACGTACAGTGGGCGAGCAGGCTATACACCTAATCTGGATACCATTCTTGCGAAGAGCCTCGTCTTCCAGCGTGCCTACGCCAATGGTAAACACAGCATAGATGTGATGCCGAGTGTGACAATGGGCTTGCCGGCCATGATGACCGATGCCTTTATTGCCTCCTCCTATGTGAAGCAACCATTTCGGGCATTGGGTCATTACCTGGACGAGGTGGATTACCATACTTACTTTTTTCATGGCGGCAACAATGGTACGCTCGGGCTGGATACCTTTGCGAATCAAGCCGGCTTTGATGGCTATTTTGGTCGGCAGGAATTTGGGGATGACACCCATTACGATGGCAACTGGGGTATCTATGATGGACCCTTCTATCGTTTTATGGCCGATCAATTGGACACCCTCGAAAAACCATTTACCTCGGTATGCTTCTCGCTCTCCTCGCACCATCCCTTCACCTTACCTCCCGACTACCAGGATGCCTTTAGGGCCTACGAAGAGCCAATGCACCGGGCCCTGCGCTATGCGGATGAAGCATTGGGGCAATTTTTTCGGTATGCGGCTACCAAGTCATGGTACGACAATACCGTTTTCCTGATCACAGCCGATCATACCGGGCCAGTGTACGATGACCGGTACAAGAATAAATTGGGACACTTCAAGGTGCCTATAGCCCTGTACGACCCACAGGGCAGATGGATGGGCACCGATACGCAGCAAGTGGTGCAGCAGGTAGACATTTTACCCACCATTCTGTCTTTGGCGGGATATGAGGGGTCAACTTTTTCCTTTGGCCAATCTTTATTGGAAGAGCAAGACCGGAATGTAGCCTTCAATTATTTGACAGGTATTTATCAACTGGTGTATGCCAGGCATCTCTTACAATTCGATGGTAAAAAGGTTATTGGTTGGTATGACCTGGAGCAAGACCCTATGTTGACTGACAATCAGGTACAAGTGGAAAGTGCAGAGAAGGAGCGGGCGGTACAGTTGCTGAAAGCCATCATTCAGCAGTATAATCACGCCCTGGTGTTTAACAAAATGGTGCCTACGTGAAGCAGAGATTGGTTTTTATCGTGAACCCGATATCGGGTACCCGACAACGTTTGAAGAAGCAATTACCGCAAGCTATCGAGCGCTATCTCGATCACGAGCAGTTTGACTATACCCTTCACTACACCGAGTATCCCGGCCATGCGCATGATATCGCGCAGGATGTGGTGCGCATGCAGTCTGCTGATATAATTGCAGTAGCCGGAGGCGATGGCTCGGTAAATGAAGTGGTGCAAGTTATTTTGCACAGTGACATAAAGCTGGGTATTCTGCCGTTCGGGTCCGGCAATGGATTGGCTCGTCATCTCGGTTTTCCCATGCAGATCAAGAAGATGATTGAGATACTCAATCGCCATGTGGTACGCAATATGGATGTGGTGAAGGTGGGCGATGAAGTGGCGGTCAGCAATGTAGGTATGGGCTTCGATGGATACGTCTCCACCTTATTTGAACGGCTCGATACACGTGGCTTCTGGGGCTATGCCATAGGCGTACTGAAAGGCGCCTGGCGCTATCCCGGCTTTCCCTATCGATTGTGGTACAATGGCAGCGAGCTATCCGGGAAGGCCTTTATGCTAACGGCCTTCAACAGTAATCAACACGGCTATAATATGAAGATGGCACCACAGGCCAGCCTTAATGATGGTAAGCTGGATGTGTACGTGTTAGCAGACTTTCCGCGCTGGAAGTTGCCCTTGATTGTGGCGCAGGTTCTACTCAATCAGCACCATCGTTCGCGGTATTTTACGTATGTTAAAGCCAGAGAAGTAAGACTGCAGACCGAGGAACCGGCTCACTTGCATATCGATGGCGAACCAGCCGGTAAGGTGCAGTCGTTGCACATAGAAGTATTGTACAAAGCCATAAAAGTGATTGCGGCACATGGGAAAATCTAACGACAACTGGAAAGAACGACTCGGTGTTGTGTTCTCCACCGATCCCGATTATGAATATCAGCATGCATCAGCAGAAGAGCAGGAGACATTGCCACCGCAACAGCAGGAGCTGCGCATTTTGCTGGATAAAAAGCAACGAAAAGGCAAGGCGGTCACATTGGTGACCGGTTTTGTGGGGTCGGAGGATGACCTCAAAGCGTTGGGGAAGCTCTTGAAAACCAAATGTGGAGTAGGCGGCAGTGTGAAAGAGGGTGAAGTCTTGGTGCAAGGCGACCACCGCGACAAGGTGCTGAACATTCTGAAAAGAGAGGGCTATAGCCAAACCAAAAAATC
>CAJXXO010000055.1 GCA_913062655.1 uncultured Bacteroidota bacterium
GCCATACAAGAGCATTGTCCGCGACTACATCAAGCTGCGGTATAAATTTCTGCCACACAACTACTCCCTGGCGTACAAAAACCACAAGAGCGGCCTACCACTGGCTATGCCCATGGATCAATTTGACCCCGGAAACCCAGCGTTGCAAAATATCAACGACCAATTTTACTGGGGCGACAATATTATCGTAGCGCCAGTGCTGGGCGACAATCAAACCAACAGATCGGTAGTGCTACCTGAAGGGGATTGGTACGATTACTGGGACAATTCAATGCATCAAGGCGGTCAAACCGTCAATGTAGCCGCACCCTTGGATAAGCTGCCCCTCTTTGTGAAAGCTGGGTCCTTCGTGGCACAATCGCTATTGCCCTTGGAGCATACAGAAGAGCTGCAGGAAGATTCTTTGGGCATCAACTACTATTTTAATGGTAGTGACAACCGGGCCCAATACGAGCTGTACGAAGACGATGACAGTACAACCGCAGCGGATTACCTGATTACGCGCTTCACAGCAGACGACAGCAATAGTTTGCTAACCATTACTATCGATACCCTGGGGCCAGGTTATGCGGGTATGCCGGAAAAGCGGGACTTTATCTTGAAAGTGGAAGACTTAAACTTTGTCAAAGTGTTCCTTGACGGCCAATTATTGCCCTTCGCATCTTCAGTCGATGCGCTCAATCAATATGATAGTGCTTACTATGACGGTTCGACCGGCACCTACGTCAAAGTGCCTTTTCACCACCAAAGTCGTACGGTAGTATTTGACTTAGATGTAAGTGCGGAAGAAACTATAGCCCAAGCCAGGTGGCACCTTGGTGCGCCCTACCCCAACCCGGCCAGCGATCAGGTGACGCTACCGATTGATATGGTAAACGCAGGAGACGTTTCCATTCAAATCCAATCGATTACCGGACAGATACTGTACCAGATGCAAATGCCTTTATCTGCCGGAGCACACCAGATCTCTTTGAGTGGCAGCCAGTTGCCAATAGCCGCGGGCGTGTACATGATTTCAGTTACTGTCGATGGGGAGACGCAAGTACAGCAACTGATCTGGCAATAAAAAAGCCCAACCGAATGGCTGGGCTCAATCTGTTTGTATAGGATTAGTTTACTCTGCTGACATGTAGCGGATTTCCGAATTGTCAGAAGAGTTCACCCAGAACTCGCTACCAGTGAGTCGTAAAATGGTTGCCGTATCGGTTTCTGTAAACGTTACTCCCCCGAAATTGAATTCAATTTCAGTGATAATTTGCGTCTTGTCCTCTTCAAACTCCCAAGTCCCATCTGTAGTCACAGACTGACCCATTTGGGTAAAGGTTTGGGTAAAAGTGTTATCGTCCGCGAAAGTGATAGAGCTGCCTTCAAAGTTATCGGTGACATCATTACCATCCTTGTCGGTGGCTTGTTCTACCTCCCACTTCTGGGTCAATCGGGCTTCCGGACTGCGTAAGCTAAACCCGCCTTCATCATAACGGCTGCATGCAGCAACAATGAACAGGGCGGCAAAAAGTAATGCAATGGGGCTCTTCAAAAACTTCATCGTATAGGGTTTTGTGAAATGTGAATAATAAAACGAAGGTAGAATTTCTTTTGGTATTGCTATCCACAATTGAGGGAAAATGCCTACTCATTGAGCCAATGCTTGTGCCAGGTGATTCTTTTCTACGTGAACTTTTCACCACTCTTTTTCGTATGAACACTTGTTCATTTGTCCATGACTACATATATTTGCCCTTATGGCTGAGAAACTGTCTACCCAATTCAAGTTACATCCGGGTGATTTTACCCGTAGAGGCTTTCTGAAAAAAAGCGCATTGGCAACCATGGGCACCATGCTGGGTGCGGATATCGTATTTGGCAAGAATCTTCCCCCCTACACATTGCCATTGGCTTTTCAGCAATCGGACCCACTGAAAGAGCTGGGCAAGCATCCGGATATGATTATTCTGAATGATAAACCATGGAACATTGAATCCCGGGCGCATCTGCTGGATGATGATATCACGCCTGCCGACAAAATGTTTGTCCGCAACAATGGTCTGCTGCCTTTAGACAATGACCCTTACAACTGGACCTTGACGATTGATGGTGAGTCGGTACCCAACCCAAAAACGTATACCCTACAAGACCTGAAGGAGCAATTTACGCATCACACCTATCAACTGGTGATAGAGTGTGGTGGTAATGGCCGAAAAGAGTTTAACCCACCGGCTAAAGGTAATCAGTGGGAGCTGGGTGCTGTCTCGTGTGCCGCATGGACAGGTGTTCGCCTCAAGGATGTGCTAGCTGACGTGGGCATCAGCAATGATGCCGTGTACATTGGCTATTATGGCAAAGACATTCACCTGACCGGCAACCCAGACAAAACAGTGATCAGCCGAGGGGTGCCCATGGAAAAAGCCCTGGAGGATGAGACCTTACTGGCCTTTCAAATGAATGGCCGCGACATTCCGATTATTCATGGCCACCCGTTGCGACTGGTGATTGGTGGATGGCCAGCCTCTGTTTCGGGTAAATGGATACATCGCATAGCGGTGCGCAATAAGGTGCACGATGGCCCGAAGATGGAAGCGCCTTCCTATCGCGTGCCTTGCGAACCGGTGGAACCCGGTGCCAAGGTGAAAGATGAAGATTTCTGTATCATCGAATCGATGCCGGTAAAGTCGCTGATTACCTACCCCAAGTCGGGTGCAATGATCAACAAAGGACAATCCCTGCCCATACGCGGACATGCCTGGGCCGGAGACCTGCGTGTAAGCAAAGTTGAGTATTCAATCGACTTTGGTGCTACCTGGCAATCAGCCGATCTGAAGCCGGCACCCAATCGACTGGCCTGGCAACGGTTTACTGCCAATGTAGATTTTCCACAGAAAGGCTATTACGAAGTATGGGCCAAAGCCACCGATAGTGAGGGCCGCAGTCAACCCATGTTGGTGCCGGGCTGGAATCCGAAAGGATATTTGAATAATGCGGCCCATCGCATAGCGGTAAAAGTATCTTGACATGGCCGACCGGAAACCAGACATAAAAGTAGACGTCCCCGGATTGGTACATATGCTGTACAATCAGCTCACCATATTAAGTGTGGTGATCATTCTCGCCATCATGGGGTACACGGTGTATATCACCTATCTGGATGCCTATTATCAGCCTGAACCCGATCAACCGGTGGCTGCAGCCGCACCTGCTATGCCGGTTTCGGGCATCGTCAATGGTGTAGATACTGAAACGGGGCTCATCGCTAAGGGCAACTGGGAGATCGTGCGGGCCAATTGTACCTCCTGTCACTCTGCCAAGCTGATTACCCAAAATCGACAGACCCGAGAAGGTTGGCAAGGCCTGATCGTATGGATGCAGGAGACACAGGGGTTGTGGGACCTGGGTGATAATGAAGACTTGGTGCTGGACTACCTGGCGACCCATTATGCCCCGGAAGATAAAGGCCGCAGAGCCCCATTGAAGGATATTGAATGGTACGTGTTAGACTTAACGGCCGCCCTATGAAAAACTGGATCTGGATATTGCTAGTAGGCCTCCTGGCCGGCTGCGGACAGGCAGAAGAGACCTCACCCGTGCCCAGCGAGGCAGAAGTGTTGCAGGCGGCTCCACTGGAGACGGTTACCCCATTCTTGTTATCGGTTGAACAGGTGCAGGAAAAGCTTGATGCCCCGGGTTGGGTCTGGTTGGATGTAAGGACGGAAGAGGCGTACAATAAAGGTCACATTCCTGGAGCCATACAGATTTACCGACCTGACTTTCAATCTACCGCCCACGCCTACAAAGGCATGATGCCGGCCAAAAGCGAGCTAGCGGCTAAACTATCAGAAAAGGGCATATCACCTGGTGATACATTGATATTGTACGATAATGACGGCAATGTAAATGCAGCACGCCTCTGGTGGTTGCTCCATCAATTTGGCCATGAGCAGGCGGTGCTGTTGCATGGTGGCTACCGGCTCTGGACTAACCGGCAACTCCCTATCGATACCCTGACGCCCACAATACAGCCAAAAGCCTACCTCTTTGCCAACGAGGAAAAGCCCACTCTCCATATCTCCAAAGAAGAGGTACTCGCAGCCATGGACGATCCCAACTACCTGATCGTGGATACCAGAAGCTGGGAGGAGTACAGTGGGCAGCAACAAAAGGCAGGCGCATCGCGGCCCGGTCACATCCCCGGAAGCATTTGGTGCGACTACATCTATACGCTCAACTATGACGGAGACTACACGTTTAGATCTGTGGCAGAATTGGCGCAATTGTTTACTGAAAAAGGTATTACCAAAGACAAGACAATAATCACCTATTGCCACACGGGCGTACGCTCAGCTTTGACCCTTTATGTGTTGCAAGAGCTGCTGCATTATCCCGATGTGCGCAATTACGATGGGTCATGGGTAGAGTGGAGCTATCATCCCGAGTTACCTGCAGCCATCGTAGATACGCTAATGCAATAACACTGTTAAAAATCAACACAAAATGAGTAAGTATTGGGACATTTTTAAAGAATCCTACACCGGTTATGCCAACTGGCTGTGGGACCAGATCACCTTCCAGGCCGAGCCTTGGTACTACAACTTCTTCTGGATGCTGACCATTGTATCACTGGTATTTGTGATCCTGGAAGTGCTGAAACCCTGGCGAAAGAACCAGCCCTTGTTTAGAAAAGACTTTTGGCTGGACTTCTTCTACATGTACTTTAATTTTTTCCTCTTTGGCCTGGTTATCTATGAAGCCGGCTCCAATGTGGTAGTCAATCTTTTTCAAGACTTTCAAAATTGGATTGGACTGGACATTATAGGCATTGTTGATGTCATGGCTTGGCCGGTAGCCATTCAGTTATTGGTCTACTTTGTGCTTCGCGATTTCATACAGTGGAACACCCACATTCTGCTGCACAAAGTGCCTTTCCTGTGGAACTACCATAAGGTGCACCATAGTGTAAAGGAAATGGGTTTTGCGGCACACTTGCGCTTTCACTGGATGGAGAATATTGTATACGCCACCATTCAATACTTGCCGTTAGCGATGATTGGTTTTAATCTCGAACACGCCTTTTTTGTGTACTTGTTTACCACCATGATCGGTCACTGGAACCACACCAATTTTACTATGAATATTGGTCCGCTGAAGTACATCCTGAACAACCCTGAAATGCACATTTGGCATCACGCCAAGCATTTGCCGGCAGAGCGAAAAACAGGCGTCAACTTCGGCCTGACCCTGAGTGTGTGGGACTACATCTTTGGCACCAACTATATTCCTTACAATGGTCGCGATATTGAACTCGGCTTCTCTGGAGATGAGAAGTTTCCGAAAGACTTCGTCCACCAAAATATTTACGGATTTGGCTTTCAACACGAAAAAGAAGGCTCGAAGGTGCAAACCGAAGAAAAAGACTATGCCGCCTAAATTGGCAATAGGTTTTGGTTGGAAAAGGCACTTCGCAGGGAGTGCCTTTTTTTATGGCTCCTTGTGTTCGTAAGTGAGCGCAAAGTGTATCATGATGACGAGAAAGTGCCAGATTCGTTTCCAGCCTTTCCCTTGCTGTGCCTGCCACACAGGGCCGGCTGTATGCCGTAAGACGGGTACCAATTGCAGCGCATCTTCCACTTCATTGGCATAGCGGTGTTGTTGCCGCGCCAGCCATCGATCCAGTGCTTTTTTAAACAAAGGGCCCAGTACCCCAATCCAAAGCGACACAACTAATAAACTACGGGCAATTACATACAAGCCCGTCTGCCAGGCCCCCTGCCCCTCCTGCAACAACACCAGCGCCACGGCCAGCATGAGTAACACCAGTGCGTATCGTAACCACGGTCGCTTGTACCAGGGTCGATCCGCTGTTGGCGCCAATCTTGCCTCCGCCACCGGTAGAACCGACCAATCCATTGTAATCCGCTCCTCCCGTATGGTACGAACCATTCGGGCAGCCAGCCATCCGATCACCAAACCGCTTAGCACGTACAAGCCAACATATCCGCTAATCAACCCCAGACTCAGCGACAGGCCTTCCGTAGATACGCCCAACTGACGGCCGGCATAATGAAACAACGCATCAATTGCTTCCCATAATGACGTACCATAAATCACGGTGAGGGTGAATAGTTTTTGCAAGGAGGACTCAAGCATAGCAAGTGTGCCTAAGGCCATGGCACCTAGGGTGAGCCGGCTGGTCAGACCGAAGACTACAGCCCCAATAAAGCCTTGAAAACTTACGGCTACATAGGCCATAACCGGAGAATGGGGACTCACGGCAGCCTTAACGATCAATACAATGAGGGTAGCGCGCAGTATAGCACGAAAGGGTCGTTCGCTGTAAGAGGCGATAAGGGTGATGAGGATCACGGCAATACCCCCTACGGATAGCGCTGTAAAGGGCAGGGAAAAGGCGTGCAACACCCCTCCTAATCCGGCCTCAGTGAAAGCCCATAATGCCGTTAGCCGCTGTATAGCATGGCTCGCCTTTGCAGGGGGCAGGTTGCTGGAAACGTCCATGGCATGAAAATAAAAAGCCCCGGCCAATGGCCGGGGCGTCCGCTTTATGATTCTACATTAATCTATGGCAATACCGTAATCCAGCTCTTTTTCCGGTTTTTCATCTCTGCGGTTATCCTCTTGCAAATAGAAATCGAACCAGCGCATGGTGCGCAGGCAGAAATCCAGGCGGGCTGGATTGTTGCGGTTACCGTGCCCTTCTTCCGGGTACCAGATTAACCGAACGGCTGCATCACCGTGCATTTTCAACTGTCGATAGAGCTCCAGCGACTGGCTTGGGTGTACCCTGGGGTCCTCCTTTCCATGCAAAATCAGTGTAGGCGTTTGGTTGTTGTCTACATATTTTACCGGACTGCGGTCGTAGATCAGTTCTACATTCTCATTGGTCCAGATGCCCCAATGCACATAGTAGTCTTCGTACGGGATATCGGTAGTATTTCGCTTTGATATCTGATTACTAATGCCGACAAACGGACAGGCGGCAGCGAAATATTCAGAATGCTTGGTGGCGCCCCAGGCGCTGAAGTAGCCTCCATAAGAACCGCCACCAATACCCACACGGTTTTCATCTACCATACCATTTTCAACCAAGTGATCGATACCATCCAGAATGTCGGTGAATTCTTCATCTGCTAAGTCGCCAAATCCCAGCTTGGAGAACTCAACCCCTCGTCCGGAACTAGACCGGTAATTGGGATAAAACACAAAGTAACCTCTGCCGGCTGCTATTTGTCCTCTGCGGCTATAGTAGGTTTGCCAACCATCACTGATATGCGCTTCAGGCCCACCGTGTACCTCCACGATCATCGGGTAGGTTTCCCCTTCCTGATAATCGACCGGATAGATCAATACGCCATCAATACGCAGCCCATCACGTGCTTCCCAACTGATGGTTTCCTGCTTACCCATTTTTTTGTCAGCCAACCAAGGGTTGTGGTTGGTCAAGCGAGCCACCTCTCCCTTTCTGAGGTCGAATAAGAACAACTCCTGGGGATGAGTAGCCGCATCGGCAATACATGCGGCATAGCGCCCTTCGGCACTTACACCCGAAAAGTGAAGGGGTCCGGCCGGCACAATGGCCTCCGGCTCTTCCTCATTTACCTCCATTTCCATCAAGCCTACATAGGTGCTTTCTGAGACCGTATACAACAGCGTTTCGTCATCGCGCCAGGTTACGCTGCTCACATGACCTTCAAAGTCTTGTGTGTAATTGCGCAAATCTTTGAAGGCTTGATCCTCACCCATAGTGGCAACAAACAGGCTACCCGATACCGGATCATTGATATCTACCCCACAGATGAAAGCGAGGTGAGACCCGGCTGCACTCCAGCTCATATCGCTCAGTTTGCCCGGTACATCAATCCACAGTTCCTGTGTGCCTTCGTAGGCATTGATCAGGTATATGTCTTTAAACATGTAGCTGTCGTCTACCAGGTTTTGCGGTGCGATTTGTGCCGCCAGGTGTTGGCCATCCGGGTGCCAGGCAAAGTCAAATACCGCCCCTTCCTGGCTTACTTTTACATTCTCTTCTTTTTCCGTGAAATAGACAAAGAGGTCACGCTGGCTTTGTTCTTCTTCAAACACCTCCGCATCAAAGCCATACTTTTTCATCCAGTCGTTTTGTCCCTGAGACGGTGTGATGGCCATATACGCCACCGCGTCACCCTTTGGGTCCCAGGCATAGGCAATGGGTGATTTCGGCAGGTCTACCACCTTGTAGTATGCACCACCATCCAAGTCGATACCGTAGATCTCGGTCTGCTTGTCGTCATCCATGCGTGCCAGGAAGGTGATCGTTTCACCATTTGGGTGCCATTGCAGGCTGTACAACATTCGATCGCCCACTAAATAGGGCTTCATCGTCTCTTCATCCAGGTCGTACACGTACAAATCGCGGTAATTGGACCCTTTCCCTTCTTCAAAGGGACGCGGTCGCTGCACCAGGTACGCTATGTGGTCGCCATCGGGCGACAGCTTAGCGTCTACCACACGTTCGATTTTAAATAGATCGTGGGCGGTGAATACCTCTTGCGCCACTATAGGGCTAAGCCCCCCAAGTACTATGACTGTTGTCATCAGAAATCGCCACATATGCTCAGATTTTTGTTTTCGATTGGAATAGCTCTCAAAAATACCAAAATCAACCCGGCTGTCGCAGAAATGACAACGCATTGACCCGAACCTGAGGCCCTTAACATGTATTAACAATAGCCCCCCGAGTACAGGTAGGTAAAGGCCTACTTTTGTAAAAGTAAGGAGAAAGGATGCTACGAGGTATTGGTATGGTGATCGCGCTGTGGGCCCCTTTGCTGCTCTACAGCCAACAGATTGAGCGGAAACGTCTGCCTGCAGTGGCCATTTCGGCCGAATTGCGGTTGGATGGTGTATTGGACGAACCGGAGTGGGCTGAAGCGCCTGTAGCTACACAGTTTACGGAAAATGAACCCACACCATTTGGTGACCCTCTTCAACCTACCACTGTGCGAGTGGTGTACAACGACCTTGGCATATACATTGGTGCTGAACTCCACGATACCGCCCCCGATAGCCTACTCATGGAGCTATCGCCACGCGATGAACTGCGCAATACCGACTATTTTGGTGTAGTTATCGACCCCTACCTGGACGGTATTAATGGCTTAGGGTTTCAAGTGTCTGCCGCAGGTGTACAGGTAGACTTGAAATACACGATTGATGGACAAGACCGCACCTGGGATGCCGTATGGTGGAGCCGGGTGAACCACCACGATAGTGGCTGGACTGTGGAGATGCTGCTGCCCTACCCTGCGCTGCGTTTTTCTGACAACTCAGGCGATACCTGGGGTATCAATTTTCAGCGGTACATCCGCAGAACCCGCGAGAGCAGCTACTGGAATCCGGTGGACCCCAATATTGAAGGACTGGTAAACCAATCGGGGCGGTTGGTAGGCATCGAGAATATCAAAGCCCCCCTGCGACTATCATTATTTCCGTATGTATCCAGCTATCTGGACCTGATTAACAGGCCGGGCGATGCTACCATTACCAACTCTTACAATGCCGGCCTCGATTTAAAATACGGCATCAATGATGCCTTTACCCTTGATATGACGCTGATACCAGATTTTGGTCAGGTTATTTTTGACGATCAGATTCTCAATCTTGGACCCTTTGAAGTGCGCTTCAATGAGAACCGGCAATTTTTCACAGAAGGTACCGAGCTGTTTACCAAGGGCAATGTCTTTTATTCCCGAAGGATTGGCGATCAACCGCTCCACTACCATACTGTGGAGGATCAGTTGCTGGAGGGAGAGATCGTAATCAACAACCCACGAGAGTCACAACTCATCAATGCGACCAAAATCACCGGCCGCAACAGCAATAAGCTGGGCATTGCCTTCTTCAATGCAGTGGAAGCGGAAACAAATGCTACCATTGAAACCGCCTCTGGTGAGCTCCGTGAAGTGCAAACCAACCCACTGACCAACTACAACATGATCGTACTCGATCAAGCACTGAAGAACAATTCTTACCTGACTTTTTACAACACTAATGTGCTGCGCAATGGGGATGCCTATGATGCCAATGTCACCGGCACCCAGTTCGAATTTCGGGATAAGAATAATGCCTATTATGTGGAAGGCAATTTTACCCTGAGTCAGATTTACGAAGGCAACTGGGAGGATACTGACCTGGGCTACCGGTACAAATTTGAGGTAGGTAAAAAGCGAGGCAAGTTCCAGTATAGTTACAACTATTACGTAGAGTCAGATCGCTATAATCCTAATGACTTCGGTTTTTTGCGGGCCAACAATGAGCGTAATTCAAGCCTCACCTTACGGTATAATGAGTTTACCCCCTTTAGCATCTTCAACTTTATGCGCAATACCCTGCGATTCTATTACTCGCAGTTGCATACACCAAATGTGTTTACCAATGCAGGTGCTTCATTTCAGAACGTCACCACCTTCCGCAATTTTTTAACCATCAGCCTGGAGGGTGGCTTACAACCCTGGGGGGAGGACGATTATTTCGAGCCACGCTCACCCGGGCGTCATTTTTCACGACCGGGCAGCTATTATGTAGGGGGCTTCATTTCACCGGATTATCGAAAAGCCTTCATTCTCGATGGTCGATTTTACTACACCCACTACGATAAGTATGACTGGGAGAATTTTTACTACCGGCTTTCCCCCCGCTGGCGAGTCAATGATAAGGTAAGCTTCCGCTATTCCCTGGAATATAATCTGGGTAAAAATGAAGTGGGCTACACCACTACTACGGCAGATGAGATTGTGTTTGGCAGGCGGGAAGTACGTACGTGGGAGAATTTTCTTGAAGGTACCATCATCTTCAATCCACTGATGAACATCACCCTGCGGGCCCGGCACTACTGGTCTAAGGCAAGATACCAGGAGTTTTTCGCCCTGCAGGAAGACGGCAGCACCGGCCCGACCAGCTACGATGGCGAACTCCCCAACGGTACTACAGATCGCGATATCAATTTCAATGCCTGGACGATTGATTTGGGGTATACCTGGCAGTTTGCACCCGGCAGCAATATGAGTGTGGTGTGGAAGAACGCCATATTTCAACAGGGTCAATTCCTGCCGCGTACTTATGGGGAAAACTGGCGCGTAATGTGGGACAATCCGCAGAGCTACAGCCTCTCTATTCGCTTGATTTATTTTCTCGACTACCTCACCTTACAGAAATCCAACTTGCCGCGAAATGTTACCGGATGAGTCGGCCTTTTACACGCATATTGATTACAGGTGGAAGTGGCTTTTTGGGGCAATTCCTGCTTGAAGCGGCACCTGCTGGTGCCGAAATGCTGTCGCTTTACCACACCCGGGCCCTACCCGCGATGCCCATCAAGCAGATGAACCTAAACCTTGCAGACGAGGAGGCACTGCATACCCTGCTGGACGAATACCAGCCGGACCTGGTAATACATGCTGCAGCCCTATCGGATGTGCATGCATGCGAGGCAAACCCGGAGCAATCCCACCGGGTAAATGTATTGGCTACGCGACACCTGGCCATAGCCTGTC
>CAJXXO010000056.1 GCA_913062655.1 uncultured Bacteroidota bacterium
CACGTGCAGCAGCTATCGAAGCCGGTCGATCTATTCGGGTACTTCATCACCTCGAACAACCAGCCGACCACCCGGTGAATCTGTTTCATCCGGAAGGGCACTATCTGAAAGGGCTGGTATTGGCGGTTTCCTAAAGAAAAGTAAGTATCAGGGGAGCAAGTGGCGGCCCAATGGCAGTTGGGCGTGGTAGTGGTTGGTGATTGAAAACAAGTGGCAGTTGATGAATGGGGCGGTTACGCTATCTCAGTAGCGGTCTCTGGCATGAGGAATATCTCCGTTTCCTCTATGTAGCGAATAGAGGACTTTTTCTCCTGTTTCGAAGTATCCTCATTCTTATTTTCTACCGTCTCTTTCGTCTGCTCTTTTTCCGGCTGCTCTTCAGTCGACTGTGCAAAGCCTTGGGTGGCTGTGAACAGGATGAGTGCGAAAAGAATCAATAACTGTTTCATGTTCCTTCATTTGCCGGGGTATTTCATGTGAATGAAATGTAGTGGCAAAGTGCCTTTCAGGGTAATTTGTACAGGAACGTTACAATTATTACGCGCTTTATGGTGTAAAAGTAACACTATATTCCTGCTTTGTCAAGGATGTTTCACAAAAAACGACACAAAAAGCAAAATATTCTTACGTAGAACAGGTAAAAATGTAACCTTTTGCTTCAAGGGGTTTTCTGCATAAACAATACGATCAACCCATTTTATGGCCTTTAATTGTCTACATGAAAGAAATGCAGGTACAGATTACGAAGTCATATCCACCTAACGAAGGAGGAATGGTAGATAAAACAAAAGCCCTACCGAATAGGCAGGGCTTCAATATAACTTGAGTAAGTTGTGGTCGGTGTTACTTAAAATTAATGGTACCTAATCTATTCTTCCTACCCCATGTACCAAGTATCAATGCCTGATCATCTGACACTTTCACAACTTCCACAGGCCTTCCTATTACCTTCGACTCTTTTGATGAGCTTAAGAATCCCTTTTCTTGTTCTCCATTTGGTTCCATAGTCACGATAACCAATTGACTCTTCCTGGGGTTGGTAAGGTAGGCGTATGGATCTCTTTTTCCTGCAAAGAGATTCTCTGGATTGTCGTTATAGATAAAGTGTAACTTGTCTTTATGGGGGAATAGTGCGAAAGAATTGTAGTCGTTCGTTCTAACGTATTGGTACTTAGTAATCCTCTTCGACCATTCAATCTCACCTGAAGGCTGGATCTTAATGATGGCAATATTGTTATCATGGAAGAAATTTGTTTGGGATACCTGCCCTTCTGGGGTGGTTTGTGTAAGCACAGTGACATAGGAGTCTTCACTAACACTTATTACGCTACCATCAGCATGAAGGATTATCGCCTTGGTTTTGAATTCAGGTATATATAGGTCCTTTCCCTTACTGAGCTTTTTCTTTTTCTTTTTTTCAAATCTTTCTGTATTGTGACCTAATAAAAAATCTTCTGAAAAAGGTTGATAATTTTTTGAAAGGGCTTCTCCCGTTTCTCCATTCATTCTTAAATAAAAAGAACCATCTAATTCGTCTTCTTTTTCATCATTATAGAAGCCGACACAAATCACTTCCTCCTCTGGATTTACAGCTATACCCATTTGCTTTAGATATAAGTCGCCCAGCGTAATGGATAATTCACTCACTTGATCATTATTCTCTCTATAGCCTAGTAAAACATAGCTATAGTTTACTTCTCCCTTTCTTTTTTCTTTCGCCTTTTTATCGTATTTCTTGACTAGGACGTATACATTTCCCTGATTGCTTATTGTGAAGTCCTCTATTGAGGCTAGTTTCTCTTTAATCGGGATCGTGACTTCTCTACTCCACATTGTATTCATTTCTTTGTCGAGCACATGAAGGCCAAACTTCTCATTTTCTTGTTTGTCATAAGGTAAATCGTAATACACCAGTATTCGGGAACTATCGATAGAATAATCAAATTTGAATTCACCTGAATTGATATTCCACTTTCCACTGAAGTCAATTTCCGCAACCTTTTTGATTTCTTTAGAAGGCCGAAGCCTTTTGTCATCAATCTCTTGTACAAAGAGGTAGTTCTTTTTCTGTTTTTTGTTGATGTAGGAGCTGAACAGGAAAACTTTACCGTCAAGTTGGATAGATTTCTCAAAAAACAGCGAGTTACCTTTATAATCCAGTTCAAATTCAGACTCTCTCGTTGGCTGCAATTTATTGTTGTAAGCCTTGATGCTATATTTGGTGCTAGCCAGCGTTCTGTATCTAACATAGAGAAGATAGACATGGTCATTGCCATATCCAACGATGCCTTTTAGCCGCTCCTTTTTACTAATCTTATGGATTGGACCCCAATTAACACTAGCTTGTTTTGACTTGGCTTGACCAAAGGAGGAAACGGCTAAACTTGCAATAAGAATGGTAGTTAGTAGTGCTTTCATGTCTGTGAATTTATTAGAAGAATTACGAGACCTTAAGATGGACAGGATAATACTAGTTGCATCGTTGTGGCTCCACCCCACGCTTCTCTAACCGCCTCATTGCCCAATCTGATACCTATGCCATAGGTCAGATCAAAGCCAATGCGGTCCGTAATGAATCGCTGAATACCACTAGTGGCCACTATGTCGTTGTAGACGAAAGAGGAGTCACTCTGCTTATAGTTTCGGTGGCGGTAGTAAATACTGTAGTAGATACCATCAGGCGAAGTTGAGTGGTATAGTTTTGGTTGCAAGTGAAAACTGTAGCCTCCTGACGGCTCCTCCAAAGCGTTTACGGCTGACCCTATTGAGTATTGTAACTCGGGATTATTGTAGGGTAGCATGATACCCGCTCCGGCCTCAATACCCACCCGGTCAAATAATATTCGCTCGTAAAAGAAAGCCGCTTCACCAATGTAAAAGCCTGTTAAGTTGAGCTTGACAATGTTATTGCTATTGACCTCGTAATCGTCAAAAAACTGGTCTACATCATCGTCACCACTTTGTGCGGTAGAAAAGAATGATGCGGCAGTAAATAGAAAGAAAAAGAGATGTTTCACAGCGATGTATTAAGTTAATAATCGCTATAAAGGTAAATGAAACTATGGGGGATTAACAAATATTAACAACTAAAATTACTAGTCGCCAGTCCAGCTTTTACCCTCGGGCAAAACCAGGAAAGGCAAATGGGGTTCCTGGTGAAGCAGTTCCAGCAGGCGATTGGGAGGTTCCTCCATTCCATCGTCCGCTAGTGGAAAAGTACCATAATGACAGCCGATAGAGAATTTGCTGTTTACCTCTTTATGGGCTTGAATGGCTTCCTCCGGGCCAATGTGCACGGGAGACATGAACCATTTCGGTTTAAATGCACCAATAGGAAGGATGGCTACATCAATCGAGTCGTACCGTTGACCGATGGCTTTGAAAAAGTCGCCATACCCTGTGTCTCCGGCAAAATAAATTGTGCCCCAGTTACTCTCCAGCACAAATCCGGCCCAGAGTGATTTATCCCGGTCGAACAAGCCCCGGCCACTGAAGTGCTGTGACGGCATAATGCGTATCGGCAGCCCTTGTACCACCGTGTCTTCCCACCAGTCGCGCTCTGTAACATGAGACAAGCCAATAGAGCGCAGGTAGGCTGCATTGCCTAATGGGGCGATTACTGCCGGATGGTCTCTTTCTTCCAGACGTTGAAGGGTGGTCTTGTCCAGATGATCGTAGTGATTGTGGCTGAGTACCACCACATCGATCGGAGGCAGGTCCGCAAACCGGATACCGGGTGGGCGCATCCGCTTCGGGCCGGCAAAGGAAAAGGGACTGACCCGCTTACTCCACACCGGGTCGGTAAGGATATTCAACCCATCAACCTGGATGAGAAAGGTACTGTGATTCACGAACGTGATACGGCAGCCGCTGTCCACTTTAATGGGGGGTGGAGGGCCGGGTTCGGCATCGACATACGTCCAATCACCCTGCTCCCGGTTGACCATCCACTTCATGACATCGAGGAAACCTTTGGCCTCTACCTCACCTGCATTGACGAATTTGGTGCCATTGAAGTGGTCGGAGGTAGGGCCCTTATAGCCGGGTGTGGAGAGCCACCAACCAATAAAAAGGGCTATGAGGATGATGGTCAGGAGTACTCCGCCAATCACAATCATAGCCCTTTTGATTTTCTTTTGCCAGCGCATAGGCCTTACAATGCCATCTGGCGTATTTGGTTCAGCTTAGGCAGCTTGCTTCGTAGGTCGCTGTGGTACCTCGGTAGCAGAACCCAACTGTTTGAGCATGCGATAGTGAGAGCCTACGGCCTCGCGCATGGTTTTGAATTCGTAATATGGGATACCATATTCTTCTGCCGTTTCTTTCACGATCTCCGACAGTTTCGGATAGTGAACGTGGCAGATGTGGGTAAACAGGTGGTGCTCGATCTGGAAATTCAATCCACCCACATACCAATTCAGGAAACGATTCTTTCGTGCAAAGTTGGCCGTGGTATGCAACTGGTGCACCGCCCAATTGTACTGCATCTTGCCTTCTTCATCCGGCATGGGCTGCTCGGTATGCTCCACTACGTGGGCCAGTTGGAATACCACACTCATGATGATTCCACCTGTAAAGTGCATGACGAAGAATCCTATGAACCATTGCCAAAGGGCAATATCCAACAATAACATGGGTAGCCCCAGCATTACAGCGTAGTACACTACCTTGGTCGTGATCAGGATAGCCCACTCTTTAGCCACATTGTCGTGCTTACCGGCTTTCAACCCCTGCTTGCTAAACTGCACCAGTTGTTTGAAATCCTTAACGGTTACCCAGAAGAAGGTCATCAAGCCGTACAAGAACCAGGCATAAATATGCTGATAGCGGTAAATTTTCTTAGGTGGCTTGGTCACTTCCAGTTTTATCACACCTGCACCGGCAATATCACCATCCGTTTCAGGGATATTGGTGTAGGTGTGGTGCAGTACATTGTGTTGAATGATCCAATTGTAGCGGGTACCTCCAACTACATTCAGCATGTAGCCGATGATGGTATTCAGTGTCTTGTTTTTGGCGTAGGCACCGTGATTGGCATCATGCATCACACTCATACCAATACCGGCCATACCCGCACCCATAACAACGGTAGCGAGCAGCATACCCCATAGCGGGAGCCATCCGGTCAATATCAATCCGAAAGGCACAAAATAAGTAGCCAGCATCACAAAGGTTTTAATAACCATTTGCGTATCAGCATGGGGTGACTTCCCCGTTTCCTTGAAATACGCTTGCACGCGCTTATTCAAGGTGATGAAAAATTGTCTATTGGCTTTTGTGTTAAAGCGAATGGAAACAGACATGAACTATAGTTTGGTTAACAATTTTATTGTCGTGGTCGAGCCATGTTTACGGTCAGATCGCGGCCCTGAAAATCTGATTCGTGCAGGGCATCTATGGCGGTTTGTCCGTCTGCGTCACTCATTTCCACAAATCCAAACCCTCTGCTTCTGCCGGTCTCCCGATCCAATATGATACGCACACTGTCTACAGTGCCATATTGCTCAAATAATACTCGTAAATCATCTTCCGTGGAACGGAAGGGGAGGTTGCCAACGTAAATTTTCATACAAATTGAGGGTTGATGGATGGAATTGAACGCAAAACTAGAAGTAGTTTCTTAGATAAAGTTCAGTGAGAATATACTCTAAGACTTTCATGCAGTGATCTGCTGTTGTTGCGTTGCGACAAATGTAAGACAGAAAAATTAAATCCTGGCTTGATAGTTATACAAATCATAGTAACGGCCTTGTAGTGCAAGTAGTTCATCATGCTTGCCTCGTTCTACAATATGTCCCCTTTCTACTACCAATATTTGATCAGCATGGCGAATGGTACTGAGCCGGTGGGCGATGACGATGGTGGTACGACCCTGCATCAATTGCTGGAGACTATCCTGGATAAAGCTCTCGCTCTCCATATCGAGGTTGCTGGTGGCTTCATCGAGGATGAGGATACGGGGATCCGCTAATATCGCGCGCGCAATGGCCAGGCGTTGGCGCTGCCCGCCGGAAAGCTTCACACCCCGCTCGCCAATGACCGTCTCCAGTCCCTTTTCAAACCGGTCGGCAAACTCATGCACGTGTGCCGATTTCACAGCATGCATTAGCTGTACCTCGGACGCTTCGGGACGGGGAAAGAGGATATTTTCACGGATGGTACCTTCAAAGAGAAAATCATCCTGTAACACCACACCCAGGTATTGGCGATAATTGTCAAACTTGATCGTGGATAAGTCATGTCCATCGATGGTGATGCGTCCGGCATCCGGTTCTAAAAAGGAAGCGGCCAGACTCGCGATAGTCGTTTTACCGCTACCGGAGGAGCCTACCAGTGCGGTTACCGAACCGGGAGGAGCCGAAAACGAAATGCCATGAAGTACCGGTTGCCCCGCTTCGTAGCCAAACTCGACCTGATCAAATTGCAAGTGACCGGTGATGCTGGATAGGGTAGCGGTTCGCCCAGGGTTGTCTGTTTCCCTCCGTTGGGCCAATAGCTCCTCTACCCGGTCTAGGCCGGCAATGGCATCGGTGATCTGTGTACCGATATTGCTCATTTGCACGATAGGGGCGATCATAAAACCGAGATAGAGGATAAAGGCCAAGAAGTCTCCCACTGTCAGTGTGCCGCCCATAATCATGTAGCCGCCAATGCCCATAATACCTACGCTGGCGAGGCCAAGCAGAAGGGTAGATGAGCTGGTGACCAGGCTCGTGGCTATGAGTGACTTTCGGATATTGCGAAAAAGACGGTCAACCCCCTCGGCAAAGGTCCGTACCTCTTGTTGTTCAGCATTAAAGCCTTTGATGACCCGTACCCCATTCAATGTCTCCGTCAGGCGTCCGGTCACGTCTGCATTAATAACCTGTCGTTTGCGGAAAATGGGCCGAATTTTCTTGAAGGCGAACAGCGAAATGATACCGAAAAGAATCAGTGGGCCGAGCACATAGGCGGTCAGCACCGCATTGATATGGAGTAAAATAAATAGAGAAACGATCGCTGTTAACACCCCACCAATCAATTGCACCAGGCCGGTCCCCACCAGGTTGCGAACCCCTTCTACATCATTCATAATGCGGGCTACGAGGGTGCCGGACTTTTCACTGTCGAAGAAACGGGTGGGCAAATACATGACGTGCTCCTGTATTTGTGAGCGCAGCCTGGCGATCAGTTGCTGGGCTTCCACACTCAGCAACTGGGTGAGGAAGAAAGAGGAGACCGATTGCACAATTAATGCTGCGGTGACCACAATCAGCAATAGGCGCAACATGCCGTAGTCTTCATTGGCGATCACCTCATCCACCAAAAACTTGGAAGATCCAGGCAAGATCAAGCCTGCCCCTCGGTTCACTACAATGAGAAAAAGCCCCAGAAACAATAGCTTCTTACGGGGCCAGATGAGTGTTTTGAATATCTTTTTAAAGGATGCTTTAGCCGGTTGTTCCGCCATCATCTTCCTTTTTGGGGTACGATCCGCAGCGATGGCGGTACTTTTCCTTCAACGCTTCCCTCTCTTCCGGTGTCATGTGCGCCCACTTTTCCTTCCACACCTCCTTGTAATTGTGGTAGGCATTCCACTTTTGGTGGGCCCCTGTGAGGCTACCCGTTAAGAGTCGTCCAAGTATTAATAAGCCGATGGCCTCCCAGTAGGTGACCGTTGGTCCGTTAAAAATATTAGGTATCAACCAGTTCCACAGCAGCATTACGACCAGACCAAAAAACAAGCCGGCCAGCAGCATAACAGGTATCCAGACCCAGGGAGAACGTTTCGTAAAGGCCATGGTTAGTCGTTTAGCAATTCATCATATACCTGCTGCAACCGCTCCCGGAGCCTGATCACCGCATACCGCTTTCTGCTCAGCAGCGTATTGACCGATACGCCCGTTGCCTCAGCAATGGCCTTGAAACTTCGCCCTTCCAGTTCGTGCCAAATGAATACTTGACGTTGATCTTCCGGCAGTTCTTCCAAGGCTTCGCTCAGCGCTTCCCACACAGACTGCTTCAGCAGTTCCTGGCCGGGGTCATTGGTGTCTTCAAAATATATCTCTTCCAGGTAAGGCGCTTCTTCATCGGCTGCCGTTTGAGGGGCCGCCAATTGCGACATATTGATCGGGCGCTTTTTGCGGTAGAAGTCGATGATCTTGTTTCGCGCTACAGTGAATAGCCAGGAGGTCACCTGGCGAATCGGGTTCACCAGATCGTAGTTGTTGGCCAACTGTAAAAACACATCCTGCACCAGGTCTTCTGCATCTGCATCATCGGGCACCCGCTTGCGAATGAAGTTGAGTAGCCGGCTCCTTTCCTGCTGCACCGTATGTTGTAGCACTTGTTGCTTGGTCAATGGTAGTGTTGTTGTGGTCACAAGTCATCGGTTTAACCCTGTTGACGTATAATAGGTGCAGCAAATTGTGACAGGGAAGGGTTAAGAATTGTTAGGAGGACCCATAGCAGAACAGGCCTGCCCCGGGTGGCTTTTCTTCTACACGGCTACAGCAAACTCGCGCAAGGCGTCATTTAGCGAGGTTTTCGTATCCGTTGAGGCCTTTCGTTGCCCAATGATCAAGGCACAACTTACCTGGTAGGTGCCGGCTGGGAACGTCTTGGGGTAGGTGCCTGGTATCACCACACTCCTGGCAGGGATACGACCGCGATGCTCCACCGGTTCCGGTCCACTCACATCTATAATACGGGTCGATTGGGTAAGCACTACATTGGCGCCCAATACGGCTTCTTTTTCCACCCGCACGCCCTCCACGACAATACAACGCGAGCCGATAAAGGCATTATCCTCGATGATCACCGGGGCAGCCTGCACGGGTTCCAATACACCGCCAATGCCAACACCACCGCTCAGGTGCACACCTTTACCGATCTGTGCACAGGAGCCGACCGTAGCCCAGGTGTCTACCATCGAGCCGGACTCTACATACGCGCCAATATTGACATAGGAGGGCATCATGATCACACCCTTGTCGACAAAGGCTCCGTGGCGGGCGATAGCATGCGGTACTACGCGTACCCCCAGGTCGGCATAGTTGCGCTTGAGTGGGATCTTATCGTGAAATTCAAAGGGACCTACCTCGATCGTCTCCATGTGTTGAATCGGAAAGTATAAGATCACCGCCTTCTTCACCCAGTCATTCACTTGCCAACCATCGGGTGTAGGCTCAGCCACGCGAAGTTTTCCCTTATCCAATTGCTCGATGACTTCGTAAATGGCCTGTTGGGTCTCTCGCTCGTGCAGCGCATCCCGGTTTTTCCAGGCATGCTCTATGGTTTGTTGTAGTTCCATGTATTTACTTGTTTTTAGGGTTGAGGGGACTATCCGGTTCCTTGGCGAAATGGTTGTATACCATGGTATCCATCCAAGCGGGCAACCATTTATTAAAAAACACGGTCAGTTTACCTTGGCGGGTAAGGATTAGTGTTCGCTTTCGCTGGCCGGTAGCACGTACTATGTGATTTGCCACCTCCGCAGCGGTCATTAGTTTTTCTTCCTTCAGGGGCGACTCCTGTTGCTGTGCACCATCGGCACTTAGGGCGGTGTTGCGGATATTGCTGGCGGTAAAACCGGGACAGGCGACCAGCACATGTAGCCCATCTTTCAGGTGCTCTGTACGAATGCTCTCCAAAAAGCCTTGCATGGCAAACTTGGAGGAAGAATACCCCGTGCGGGCGGGCAAGCCCCGGTAACCGGCAATGGAAGACACCCCCACTACGGAACCCTTTGTCTTGAGTAAGTGGGGTAGGGCATATTTGGTACAATAGACAGTGCCCCAGAAATTAATGTCCATCACCTGCTTGAGTACCGACAGCTCTACCTCATTGAACATAGCTCGCATGCTGATACCGGCATTGTTGATCAATACATCCAAACGGCCGAATCGGTCGATCGTCTGATCGATCAGGTTTTTACAGTCGGCTTCTTTTGCCACATCAGTAGCCACGCACAGGTGGTCGGTGGGGAGTTGCTGTGCGATCGACTTCATTTTATCGGTACTACGCGCTGCCAATACTACTGTCGCGCCTTCGGCAGCAAACGCCTTCACACAGGCGGCTCCAATACCGGATGAAGCACCGGTTACCACCACTACTTTATCCGTCCACTTACCCATGCTGTTTCCATTTAATGGTGCAACCTACCGGGGTCTCATATTGATTTTGCAATACGTGGTTGAGCAATATGGCTTCAATAGCATCGATAAGGTAGTGTTCGCGTGCCAGCTTGGCGTCCTGATGATTGTCGTCAATGGCACCACGGTAAACCAGCTCACCGGCCGGGTTAAACAAATAGGCCTCCGGAGTACGCTCTGCCCGCATCTGTCGGGCAATGGACTGGTCTTCATCATGCAGATAGCGGCCTTCCAAACCCAGCCGCTGCGCCATGGCAGGCATCTTGGCAAAAGCATCCTCCGGCACACGTGCGGCATCATTGCTGTTGATGCCCCATATCTCAAGTCCTTGCGGTAGGTAGGTGCTTACCAATTCTTCAATGCGCGATGCATACCGGTGCACATAAGGACAGTGGTTGCACAAAAAGAGGATCAATACGCCCTTACCACCGGGCTTCACCTCGTGCAGTTCGCCATCTGATCCCCGTAGCGTGAAGGTAGAAAGCTTATCGCCAGGTTGCATATGATTCATTTTACCGTCAAAATTACGAGAATGACCCCACCTTGTTAAGCGAAGTGAACCTTTCCTGGCTCAAAGCCCGTATGAGGCGGTAGGGAATTCCTATTTTTATGCGCATGTCAAGACCCCTATCTGTTGCAGCCCTTTCGCTGTTTGCTGTCGCGTTGACCTTTTGTCAACGCCCGGATGTAAGTCGCCTGAATTGGGAAGCGGAAGTACTTGTACCGCTGGCAACGGGATGGATACATGTGGATGACCTGGTAAGCCCGCCTCTGCAGATTCGCAGTAGCAATAGTGATAGCGCTAACCTCTCCATCTTTTATGATTATCCGCTCTATCAATTGCAATTGTCCGATTACATTTCCGTGCCCGATACCTCCTATGAAGATGCCATATCTTTGGACTCGTTATTCTTACCGGACCAGACCATAGATTACCCGGTCACGTTGGGGCAATTGGCCCGTAATGATCCTTCCGGTCAGGGGCAGTTGCTTATTCTGTTTCACGGCAATTATGCGCCTATCCCGGCTATCAGCAACTTATCCAGCACAGATGCACCCATCGATGCCACTACATTCTTCGAAACGGCTGAGATCGACTCCGGGTATATGGATATTTCCATCCGCAACGGTTTTAAAGTTGACATTACCGATCTGTCCTTTACCCTGAAGAATGCCTCTGACGGAGCAGCCGTTGTGAGTGGTACCATCCCGTTGATTCCTGCCGGAGCCACCGAGGTGCGCACCTATGACCTGCAAGGGGCCGATGTGGAGGGTCAACTCCTGGCCGATATAGATAACCTGAGCACACCCGGTAGCTCGGG
>CAJXXO010000057.1 GCA_913062655.1 uncultured Bacteroidota bacterium
AATACCTCAGATTATCATATCAACCGTGAAGGACCTGGGAATGACCACTGTTTTGCCATGGCCGTTAAAGACCAGGCCACCTTTTACATAGCTGGAGCTACACAATCATTTAGCGGACCGGGTATAAGTCAAGGATTGATAGCCTTGTTTGACACAAATGGCAATCAGGTGTGGGCAAAGGCCTACGACTTTAATGCAAACATAAGATTCACAGATCTAGAAAAAGATGGTTCTGATCTTATAGCCTGTGGCCGCGCAATTACTAGTGCCAATGGAAATGAGCTCTTGATTGTTAAAACAGATTCTAGTGCAAATGTAATATGGGCAAAAACCTATTCGGTCAGCGGAAATACAATTGGAACTGGAATTGAGAAATCTCCATTCGGAGGCTTCATCGTTAGTGGATTCAATACCTACAGTAGCAATACTGAAAAAGTATTTATGATGCAGATTGATGACTTTGGCAATGTGCAATGGGCCAAAGAATACGGCAATCAGCTATCAACCTCGATATACAGACAAGGCAGAAATATCGTAGTAACAAAGACAGGTATATACCTCGGAGGACACGCTAATACCTCTGCCTACCTAATTAAAACGGACTTATGTGGTAATTCCGGCTGTCCAAGTAATGACATTAGCATAAATGCCATTAGCAGAAACCTTACTACACTTACAGGATCATTTGGAAGACGACAGCTAACACCATTGCAGAACTTTACCTACTCGGTTACCCCCATCTCTATCCTTCACGACACCCTGTGCACGGCCCTTACGGTACCGGACTCTTGTACACTGGAGGCTTCTTTTGACTCCTTGCTGGCATGTGCCGGTGATACTTCGCTTTTCTTCAGTACTATCGACCCGGGCGCAGCTGCCTACACCCAGTGGCAGATGGGTGATGGAACCACCTACACGAATCAAGATACCATAGCTCATAGCTACAGTGTCCCAGGCGCTTATACCATTACCTTAATTGCGTTTTCACCCATACAAGGTTGTGCTGATACTTTGCTACGTACCATTCAGATTGAAAGTGGCTTTGCCATTACCGGTGGCGCAAATGACACCATTTGCCAGGAGGATAGCACCTATTTGTTTACTCCTCCCGACCTCAGTTGCGGCATACCCCCTTTCTCTTACCAGTGGTCACCCGCAAGCGGTTTGTCTTCCGATACCCTTCCTAACCCCTTGCTAGACCCAGCCGGTAGTCAGGTCTATACCCTCACAGTGACAGACAGCCTTGGTTTCACGGATCAAGCCTTGTACTCCATCACTATTGATTCCAATTGCTGCTTTCATGATGCCGTTGTAGTGGCGGATGACTCTACCTTGTGCGGTTCCGATTCCACACAACTCAGCCTCATTGGCTCAAATTTGATCAATGCCCACTGGGATTTCGGTCCGCGTGCTTCTATCGATACTTTTACAGGACTAACACCCCCAAAAATAACCTTTGACTCTTCTGGCTATTATCCCATCAATGTCATCATCACAGATAGTTGTGGGATGGACACCCTCGGTCTATTTATTTCCGTATTCCCCTCGCCTGCTATCGATACGCTTCGAGATACCTCGGTCTGCCGGGGGGATACAGTGCAGCTCGGACAACCCCCGTTATCCTTTCATGAGTACACCTGGTCACCATCCACCCACCTTTCCTCCACCACGCTATCCAATCCATTGGCCGTAGTACAAGGTCCTATCACTTATCATCTTGTCTATACCAATGAACAAACCGGCTGTACAGATTCCCAAACGGTGCATTTGGATACCATACCGCATTTGATACCGCCCTTTGTCAATGACACCACCCTTTGCTTTCAACCTGGCAGCGCTTTGTCAAGTCTATACCCTTTACCGAATTACCGGTGGTCCACTGGTGACACCACTGCAGTAACGGTGCTTTCTAATGCGGGCACCTACTGGCTGGAAACTACGCAGTGCGTGACGGTTCGCGATTCATTCGTTGTCGACACGTTCCCTACAGCAACATTAAATGCTTCTGATACCGTAGCATGTATCGGTGAGGCGGTTACTTTCTCGCTCAGTTCCGGCAACTGGTCTTCCATCAACTGGAATTTCGGAGCTGACGCACAACCTCCTTTCTTTCAGGGGCCTACCCCTCCACCTGTTACCTATTCCTCTGCCGGCAGTAAGTCCGTATCGGTCACTTACAATTATGCCTGCGGTACAGACGTGGTACAAATCGATATTGATGTAAACCCTCTGCCGGATACCCTATCGTTTACCGATGTGTCGGTATGTGAAACCGATACCTTCTTCTACAACCATGTGTTCGTTGGGACCTCCTTTTCCTGGACGCCTTCAATGGGGCTGATCAATCCACAAGCGGCTGATCCAGGGATTATCGGAGCCTTTGCAGAGCCGATATATACGGTGACCCTTACAGATGCCAATACGGGATGTATTGCTAACACGATCGTCAATGTGAATGTAGAGCGTTTGCCAGGCTCGCCCATAGTTAATGATACAAGCCTATGTGAAGGTGATACGGCTTTTCTACTTGCCACCAACTTACTTCCGGGCTTCATCTGGTCTACTGGTGCTTCCACACCCTCTATTTCGATTAGCGATACGGGTCGGTATTGGGTGGCTAACCAAAATAGCTGTGGAATCACCTACGATACGGCTCAAGTCACTTATCGTACAGCACCAACCGCTTTTGCCGGTAGTGACACCTCTGTACAATATCCGGCTGAACTGCAACTCAATGCCCAGGCGGGTGGTAGTGTACTGTGGTCACCCGATAGTGCGATTACCTGCCTCGATTGCATCGATCCGATTGTTTCCCCCGAAGACACGCTGACCTATGTACTGCAAGTCACCGATGACTTTGGATGTGTAGCCTATGATTCCATTACAATCTATGTTATCCGATTATGTGAAGGGCTTCAACTCCCCAATGCTTTTACCCCAAATGGCGATGGCTTGAATGATGAGCTGCAACTATTGGGCGCTGGTGGAAAAGAGAAGCTAATCAGCTTCCGCATGTATAGCCGGTGGGGTGAAGAGGTGTTTTCTACGACTAATATGCAGCAGGCCTGGGATGGCAACATGCCCGATGGAACAGCTGCTGAGGTGGGGGTGTACACGTTTGTCATCCACTATACTTGCGATGGTGAAGTGCAGATGAAAAGTGGCAATGTGACCTTGATACGGTAACAAGAAAAGCCATCCTTACAGATGGCCTTTCTTGTGTTTAGCGTGTTTATACATCGAATGTTATACCCTGCGCCAAAGGCAACTCGCTACCGTAATTGACAGTACAAGTCTGCCTTCTCATGTATGCTTTCCACGCATCGGAGCCAGATTCTCTTCCCCCACCAGTCTCTTTTTCACCACCAAAAGCACCTCCAATCTCCGCACCGGAGGTACCAATATTCACATTGGCGATACCGCAATCAGAGCCCCAGGGACTCAAGAATTGTTCGGCCTCCCGCATATTCAAAGTCATAATCGCAGAGCTCAGCCCTTGTTTCACGCCATTCTGGTACCCGATGGCTTCATCGATCGTCTTGTATTTGATGAGGTATAAGATCGGAGCAAAGGTTTCTTCCTGTACAATTTCCCATTCATTCTGCACTTCAGCAATGCAGGGTTTCACGTAGCAGCCACTTTCGTAGCCTTCTCCTTCCAGCACACCACCTTCTACTGCGAATTGCCCGCCTGCTTTTTTGATCTCCTCGATAGCATGGAGGTAATTATTGACAGCATCCCGGTCGATCAGTGGTCCAACGTGGTTGTTGGTATCCAATGGGTCACCAATCACCAATTGTTGGTAGGCATGGGCCAATTTATTTTTGAAATCATCGTACACTGATTCATGAATAATGAGTCTTCTGGTAGAAGTACACCGCTGGCCCGCTGTACCGGCAGCACCAAAAATGATCCCCCGCAGCGCCATATCCAGATCGGCATGTTCGGAAACGATGATGGCATTATTGCCGCCCAACTCCAAAATGGTTTTACCTAAGCGGCCTGCTACGGCAGCCCCCACTTTCTTGCCCATCCGGATAGAGCCTGTGGCACTTACCAAGGGTACCCTTGTATCAGCAGTCATCAGTTCACCTACTTTATAATCTCCCACTACCAAATTGGATACGCCTTCCGGTACATCATTTTCGCGGAATACTTCCTGAACGATATGCTGACAGGCTATTCCACAGAGTGGTACTTTTTCAGAAGGCTTCCAGACACATACATCACCACACACCCAGGCGATCATGCTGTTCCAGCTCCACACCGCTACAGGGAAGTTAAAAGCAGAAATAATACCCACCACACCAAGTGGATGCCATTGCTCAAACATCCGGTGGTTGGGTCGCTCACTAGCAATGGTGAGCCCATACAGTTGCCGTGACAAACCAACAGCAAAGTCGCAGATGTCTATCATTTCCTGTACTTCACCCCAGCCTTCCTGCAAGCTTTTACCCATTTCATAGCTCACCAAGCGCCCTAAAGCATCCTTTTTCTCACGCAGCTTCAATCCAATCTGTCGAACAACCTCACCGCGCTGCGGTGCAGGCCATTTGCGCCACTCTTCGAAGGCGGCTTCCGCCTTTTCGACCACCGTATTGTACTCGGCCTCATTGGCACCACGAACTGTGGCGATTAGCGCTCCATCAACAGGAGAGAAACTTTTCCAGCTTTCACCTTGTCCGTTCAACCAGCTATTACCGGTACTTACACCACTATTTTCATCGGAAATACCGAGAGAAGACAAAAGGGATCGATCAAATGCTCCACTCATAACTCGTTTTTATTTGTGTCTAAAAAATCATCCTAAAGGTACCGAGATCCCACTGCTTACCCCAAGAATGCGGCAAAAACCTGTGGAGACTATCCTGCTATTGCCAACCTTTTTTTGACCCACACCTGTTAGGGAGGAAAGGAGTCAAAGTCCGATACTATGGTAACACTGGAAGAAGTCCATCAGGAAAGATTGCAAACAGCTATTCAAACGCTACATCATGTCACCCAATTTGTAGCCATGACAGGCAAAGCTTATCACCCTCACAGCAATGATGATGCGCATACAACTCTTTTGTGGGAGGCTAATAGCCTTGCGCAGGTGGGTCTTTGGATAGAGGGGACAAACCAATGGCGACTAGGATTAGACATCATGTCTTTTGCCTTGTTTATAGAAAATACCAAAGGCGATCGAGTAGACTTCCCCCTGCACCTGGAAGAGAAATCGAATGTAATCAGCTGGTTACAAATGCAGTTTACAGACTTAGGCATAGATCCGTTAGCTTGGCAGTGGGACTTGCACTACACCATTCCCGACTACCCATTTGATGAAGGCGTTCCTTACCGCAAGCCAGCCAACAACATCTTGAGAAGCTATGCTACACAGCGGACAATGACACAAGAGGTGCTGGCTCCTCTTCAAACAGAGAGCATTCGTATTTGGCCACACCATTTTGACACCGGTGCCCTTATCCAAACGGACGATCTAACCATAGGCCTTGGTTGGGCCATACCGGACAGTCTGAGCGAATGGCCCTATTGGTACGCCACCCGATACCCTGCACCTCAGGAATGGGCTACAATTGATGCCCCAGGTGACTGGTGGACCGACACGCTGCAAGGCAGAGCGTTGCCCCTCGATGAGCTTTGGCTGCTGCCTGATGAAAAGCAGCAGGAAGCCTTACACAATTTCTTCACGGCCACCATTGCCTATTATCGCTCATGAGAAGAGTAGGCAATAGACTGCTTCGCTGGTGGTTGAATCGAAAAAAGAAGCCGGTTCATTTCCCTCCCAGAAGGGAGCCGCTAGATGTATCGCCCTGGCAACAATTGTTGCAGCGGTATGTGGGAGATAACGGAGTGGTCGATTATAAGGGCCTTGCTCGAGATGAAGATCAATTGGATCACTTCCTGGACAAGGTCAGCCAAGGACCTCCAGCAAAAGATGACCCCGCTCAACTGGCTTATTGGATCAATGCCTATAATGCCTTTACCATAAAAGCGGTACTGACCTTTAGGCCCAACCATTCCATTCGTGAAGCGGATCAATTGTGGAAGCTGGGGCAAACGGTATTTGACCGCCCATTCTTTTCGATTGCGGGAAAACCCTGCTCCCTAAATACCATTGAACATCAGGTATTGCGCATAATGCAGGAGCCTCGCATTCACTTTGCTATCAACTGTGCCTCAGGCTCCTGTCCCGTTCTGCGCCCGGAAGCGTATGAAGCGCACAAACTGGAAGGTCAATTGCAAGAACAGGCCAAGCGGTTTTTACTGGACCCCAATAAAAATAAAATTGGGGATGATCAGTGGGCACTGTCGCCCATCTTCGATTGGTTTGCCGATGACTTTGGTGGGCCTGAAGGGGTGCAGTCTTTTATTCAAGGCACTACAGGTAAGAAAGGGGCGAGCGAGGTCCGCTTCTTGCCATACGACTGGTCGTTGAACAAAAAATCTGACGACTAAGTTACTTTACGCCAAAGGTATATTTATGCAAGGCCACGCCATCGATTGGGAACAGCTACAATCCATAGAGACGTGGACGCAAGTACAACAGCGTTCACATGCAAATCCTATCCTACTATTTAAGCATAGCAAAAGATGTGGCATCAGCCATATGGCCCTGGAAAGACTGGAAACACAATGGATGAACCGGCCTTTGCCCCTGACCCCCATTATGCTCGACCTGATACAATATCGGAGTGTTTCCAATCAGATTGCTCAGGATATGGGTGTACTGCACCAAAGCCCACAGATCATATTGATATGGAAGAATGAGGCCGTATTTACTACCTCGCACAATGCCATAAGTGTTCCGGTAATAGCCTCAGCGCTTGATCAACTACCAGTGAGTTCGTAGCGTACTTTTCGTTGAATACGGTTGATGGCACGCCAGCCAATAATAGCAGCCAATAAGAACCAAAAGTTGGCTGCGGCCAAGGCAAAATGGGCATAGGTCATGGTGGCTAGTAGTCCTTCCTCCAGGGTAGGCTCCTGCACAGAGGCCCACCAGAAAAAAGCGCCATAATAGAAGACCACCGCAGTCATAATCACCCCCCATAACTGCACGAGAAAGTCGGCAGGCCTTGGCCTTCTGTCCTCCGCCAGTGCATGCTTGCCCTCCAAATTGCGCCACCACTTGAGTAAGCCATATACAGGTTGTAATAGTACCCATAGCTTGTCGGTAGTAGTTAATGAAATGGGTTGTACTTGCTGCACCAATTGATGAGTGTAGTACCAAGCTAGCAGATGCATCAACACCAAGTAGATGCCTTGCGCCAACCCCAGCACATAGATGATATCCAGCAAATAGTGCAATTCTGCGGCTGATGCATTCACATTTAATTGCTTGAGGTATTTATCTAAGCTATTGGCCTGGAAATAGTTAGCCAGCCCATTCAGCAGCACCCACCCGATTAAAATCAGATGTGCCAATAGTAATCGATTACCCCATTTGTAAGGTGGATATTGGGTAATAGATGTAGCAGATACAGTTTTCATCCTCAAGGCATTAAGAATCAGCGATTAAATCCCCAAAGCTCGCTACATTTCAGAAAAGATTTTCCTATTTTTGCAAGCCAATTTTAAAAGCACTGGATGGCATGGAACCCAGCGTAAAGATATTTTCCGGAACCAACTCCGAGTATTTATCCAAGGAAATTGCGGCCTATTATGGTCAAAACCTGGGTGCCATCAAAGTTCAGCGTTTTTCTGATGGAGAGTACCAACCCGTGATCGAAGAGTCCGTTCGCGGGGAATATGTATTCTTCATTCAGAGTACCAATGCACCGGCCGACAACCTCATGGAGCTCTTACTCATGATCGATGCGGCCAAGCGAGCTTCAGCCGGCTACATTACTGCGGTCATACCCTACTTTGGGTTGGCCCGGCAAGACCGGAAAGATAAGCCGCGGGTGGCCATTGGTTCGAAGTTGGTAGCCAATCTGTTGACCGCTGCAGGCGCTAATCGCATTGTAACGATGGACCTGCACGCTGATCAGATTCAAGGTTTCTTTGACATCCCGGTAGATCATTTGACCAGTACGGCTATTTTCTTCCCATACATTGAGCACATCCGCACGGACGACCTCATCTTTGCCGCGCCCGATGTAGGGGGAACAAAAAGAGCTATGGCATATGCCAAGTACTTCAAAACGGACATGGTGATCTGCGACAAACATCGCGTCAGGGCCAATGAAGTTGCTTCCATGCAGGTTATAGGCAGCGTAGAAGGCAAGGATGTTGTGATTGTCGATGACATCATTGATACGGGAAACACATTGTGTAAGGCAGCTGACCTGCTGGTTTCTAAGGGGGCTAAAAGTGTACGTGCTATGATCACCCACCCGGTACTCAGCGGTAAAGCCTATCACAACATTGAAAATTCAAGAATAGATCAACTGATCGTGTGTGATACTATTCCCTTGCGGAAAGATTCACCCAAGATCAAGGTCTTGTCGGTAGCCAGCCTATTTGCTACGGCTATTCGAAATACTTTTGAGCAGCGATCCATCAGCTCGCTGTTTATTGAAAACGCTATTTGACGAAAACGATTAAACGAATACGAAATGAAAGCGGTAAAAATTGAATGCCAAAAGCGCGAAAACCTCGGAAAAGCAGCCAATAAAAAGCTTCGCCAACAGGGTATGGTACCCGGTGAAGTATATGGCAGCGAGGGCAATATTCACTTTTATGCTGACGAACGGGCATTCAAAGACCTGATCTACAATCCTGCTTTTACCAAAGCAGAGGTGGTTGTAGACGGTAAGTCTTACGAAGCGGTGATAAAAGAGCTGCAGTTTCATCCGGTAACCGACAAGCTGCTGCACGTAGACCTGTTAATGCTGGAGAAAGGTAAACCGATTATTGTGGATATTCCGATCAAGCTGGAAGGCAGAGCCAAAGGTGTTGTAGGTGGTGGACGCCTGATCCAAAAAGTGCGCAAACTGCGCGTGAAGTGCCTGCCGGAGCATCTGCGTGAGTACATCAAAGTGGATGTTACTCACCTCGAGCTGCACCAATCATACAAAGTGGGTGACTTGAATGAAGAGAAGGCGACACTTGAGTTGTTGAACTCTCCTTCCATTCCGGTTTGTACCGTTACCACAACTCGTGCCTTGCGTTCTGCAGCTACTCAAGCGGCCAAGGATGCTAAAAAAGGCGGTGAAGCTGAAGGCGAAGAAGCAGCAGCAGAAGAAGCGGCAGCGGAAGAGTAATGTTAATCGGCTCCGAGCCTATGAAAAAATGGTGGCGTGAAATACCTAATTGCAGGACTTGGCAACATAGGACCAGAATATGAACACACCCGCCACAATATTGGCTTTGACATTGTAGACTACCTGGCCAAAGAGCGGGACACCACCTTTAATAGTAAAAGATATGCCGATTATGCCTCCTTTTCCTGGAAAGGGAGGCATTTTCATTTGATCAAACCGACCACCTACATGAACCGCTCCGGCAATGCCGTTCGCTATTGGTTGCAGGAGTTGAAACTTACTCCGGATCGTTTGTTAGTGCTTATGGATGACATTGCCCTGCCGACTGGCAAGTTGCGACTACGCCCAAGCGGCAGCGATGGCGGCCACAACGGTTTGCGGGATATTGACCGGGCCCTCGGACACAATAAATATGCCCGGCTACGCTTTGGCGTAGGCAATGATTTTCCTAAGGGAGCCCAGGCTCATTATGTATTGAGCCGCTGGCCGGAAGAAGAGGAAGCCCTCGTGCAGGAAAGGATCAAACTGGCGGCTGAAGTAGTGGTACATTTCGGTACCATCGGCCTGGAACGGACGATGAACCAATACAATAACAGATAGGAGATGCTATGAAGGTGGTATGTGTAGGACGGAATTATGCGCAACATGTAAAAGAACTGAGTAATGCCATACCGGAAACACCGCTGATTTTCATAAAGCCGCAGACTGCTGTGGTAAAAAATAACAGAGCCTTTAACTACCCGGGCTTTAGTAAGGATGTACATTATGAAGTAGAGTTGTTTTTCAGAATCGCCAAGAATGGACGAGATATTCCAGCAGACCAAGCCATGGAATATGTGGATGGCATCGGAATAGGTATCGACTTCACCGCTCGTGATGTACAGCAACAGAGCAAGGAGAAGGGGTGGCCCTGGGAGACCGCCAAAGCTTTTGATCACAGTGCGCCTATTAGCGCAATTCGTCCCCTGGATACCTTTGAAGACCTCACCAACATTCATTTTCACCTCGATAAGAATGGCACCACCGTCCAAAAGGGCCACTCCGGTGATATGATTTTTTCTTTGCCGGAATTGGTCGCGTATATGAGTCGATATTTCACCCTTAATATTGGTGACCTTATCTTTACAGGTACCCCGGCAGGGGTAGGCCCAGTGGAAGTAGGGGATACACTGGAAGCCTATGTAGAAGATCAATTGTGGCTGACCTGCCCTGTTACCTAAAGCCCCTAAAACAAAACTCCTATGGAGGATCAAATAACCGTTACCAAAATCGATCAGGATATTTTATTGAAGGCCTACCGCATGATGTGCCATGCCCGTACGATGGCTATCGTATATGACGAACAGCGGCAGGTGACGCAGTATGTGCATTCCACTTCCCGCGGTCATGAGGCCATTCAACTGGCTACCGGTTTTCAGCTTAAACCGTATGATGCTGTAGCACCCTACTACCGGGATGAATCACTGCTGCTGGGCATGGGCTGGACACCCTACGAACTGATGCTGCAGTTGTTGGCCAAAAAAGAAGACCCTTTTTCAGGTGGCCGCAGCTACTATTCCCATCCCTCCTCCAATCGCGAAGACCGCCCCCTAATTCCTCATCAATCCAGTGCTACCGGTATGCAGGCCATTCCTACCACTGGTGTGGCGCAAGGAGTCAAATACAGAGAACAACACCAACTGTCCGATGATCCGGAACCGCCCGTAGTCATCTGTTCATTGGGCGATGGGTCGGTTACAGAAGGGGAAGTCTCTGAAGCCATGCAATTTGCCGTACTGCATGAGTTACCGATCATCTACCTTGTACAGGACAATGATTGGGGCATATCGGTGTCGGCTGATGAGGCCCGTGCGATGGATGCCTATGAATTTGCAGCCGGGTTTAAGGGTATGGAGCGCATGCGTGTAGATGGCAGCGACTTTCCGGCAAGTTACAATGCTATGGAGGCCGCCATCAATTATGTACGTACCCTGCGCAAGCCCATACTGGTGCATGCTAAAGTCCCTCTGCTGGGCCACCACACTTCAGGCGTTCGCAAAGAATGGTACCGCACAGAGGAGGATTTGGAAAAGCACGGCAAAGACGACCCGGGGCCTAAACTGAGAGCGTTGCTGCTGGAACAGGGCATTGCAGAAGACGTCCTACAATCTATCGAAGAAGAGGCAGATCAGTACATCAGGGCGGAGTTTGAAAAAGCGAAAGCGGCAGCCGAGCCATTGGCAGAAGACGCTACGGAGCAT
>CAJXXO010000058.1 GCA_913062655.1 uncultured Bacteroidota bacterium
TTACAGCTATTATCATCACTGGTAAGCGTATCGTGGATGGTCAGGTTACCATTTATGATATGGTCATAGGTGGTAGAACTGCCCCAAATAGCTTTACCATAAAAGTGAATATCACTACCCTGAATCTCTATGAATTCGTTGTAGTCGCCCATATGAGCCCCTTCACTGAAGTAAATGTCGGCTGCTTGCAGTAGACGACCTTTAAGGGGTCTGCCGCTACCTTTCAGGTACAACGCATGTTGCTGCATATCCAGGTCCACCTGATTGTCGAGGTTGAGTGTCGTAGCCAGGTAGAGGTCGCTTGCCGCTTGAAGCTGGCCTCCGGTTTTGTCCAGTGATATCCCGTTGGTAGAGAAGAGGTACTTTCCGTTGGCGGAGGAGAGGTTTTGTGGCTGGTTACCACTAAGCACCAGGTCTTTTACTTCGAAGTCGCCTTGATTATCCAGATTTCCTGTCACCTCCAGGATAAGACCTCCACAATAATAATGGGGGCTATTACGGATAATGCCATTATTGGTCAGGTTGCCGTGTATAACGAGGTGTCGTTCTCCAGGGTTGTAGCAGCCATCGCCATTATTGGTCAGGGTATCGTGGATGGTAAGATCACCGTGGACCTGATGGTGGCCATGATTGTCTCCCCCCAACATAGCCGAACCATAAAAGTGGATATGGGTACCGCTCAAGTTGAAAGGTTCGCCAGACCGGCCCATGCTCGTGCCAACACCAAAGTGAATGCCTGCCACTTGGTTGAGTTGTCCTTTCATTACACGTCCGCTGCCCTGCAGGTGAAGGTCGTAGTTTTGCATGTCCAGATCAGCCTTTTCATTCAGGTTGAGGGTGGCCGCCAGGTAGAGGACACTACCCGCTTTGAGGTCACCCCCGGTTTTGTCCACTACGATTTCGGAACTGGCTTCCAGGTAATTGTTGGTTGTGGTAGATAGCGTCTGGTTGGCACTCCCCTGGAAGTACAAATGATGTAAAGAAAAGCTGCCATTGTTCTCCAGGTCCCCTTCGAGTATAAGGCGTAGTCCACCACAGTAATAGTGGGGAGAATTGACAATGTATCCATTATTGGTAAGCTTTCCGTGGACAGTGAGGTGACGGTTGCTCCAGCACCCTGAGCCATCATTGGTGAGGGTATCATTTACCGTTAGATTCTGGCAGGCAATATTGATACCTACCTCTACCGGCCCATTGATAATAACATGATCAGCGGCTGTAGGTACTATGCCTCCAACCCAGGTTTGGGTTTGATTCCAGTGGCCGCCATTTGTTGTGGATTGAATGGTGTTTTGTGCGAGGAGTGTGGTTGAAAAGAGGGCCCAAAGCAATAGCCCGGCTATGGTTTTCATAACACACGATTTAGTCTGTAAAAGATACACTTGTGTATAGTGGTAAGCGGTGATATAACTTGCCGGAAAAGTTGATATTAATCACCCGCGAAACCCGGTATGCGGGAGCTTACAGCGATAAAAGCATCAGTAGGATCACTAAGCCAAACAGGCCCATCTGTGGGATCGTATAGCGCAATAAAATGGGGTGTTTGATCAAGGTGACGATCAAAAAGGTAAGGACATTGGCAATAACCCCTGCTACCGGGATAAACTGGGCCCGGCCGGATAAGGTAATAACCTCACCGGCCACGAGCAATTGCAGCATCGCAATGAGTAGTAGCAATACACCGCCCTGCATGGACATGACGCGCATGCTGCCCACCAGAAAGGGATCTTTCAATTTGTTAGCTAAATCCGGAATTAGCTTACGCTCCCCGTACACTACATGTGCCAACGATAGGATGAGAAGTAAAATGCCGGCTATGCTGTCCATAGGCAGCAAGATATCAGTTCTGCGCCAATTGCGGGTTGATTCTGTTATCTGTGCCTGCTGCGGATCATTTTTTTCTCAGTCGCGATCTGCCAGTAAATCAGTAAAGGCACTCCAAAGAGTGAGGGTAAGGTAAAAGAAAGAAGGGGGTCCATCCAACCATAACGACTGGCGGTAGTCGATAAAAAGGCCGTCAAGACGGCAATGTACCCGCCCATCATGTTGCCCATGTGCGATAGGTACCAATGGTAGGCGGCTACGGGCTTTTTGATAAACGGTTTGAGGTTGACATAGCTTAGTGCCAATCCACCCAAACCAAAACCTATGGACAACATAGTACCCTCATGTAATACTCCGTAGAGCGACCAGTAATATAGCCCCAGCCCTACAAATGACAGGTTAGCGATACCATTGATAATGCCCGCTGCCCAATCGTACCAGCGTGGTTGCTGGCCTTTATGGAGTTGTTTTAATTGTAAAATCCGCACCCCCGAGAAGACACTGTAGTAGCTTAGAAAGGCAATCAGAAATAGAAACCGATTGAAGCTGGCACTGGCCAACATGATACCGGTGATGAATACCAGTGTCATGGCCAGCGAGTAGACCTTGCCCGCTTGACGATGCCAACGCTTCCCTTTGGCAGATAGAAGGGCTATGGCACCAGAAAGAAGGCTTATGGCACCAACCGAAATGTGTAGTAAAAGTATCTCGTGTGTCAATGTTTCCAAGGAAGCAAAGAAAACAACTCCGGGATTGTTTATTACTGTAAAACAGGGTGGAAGGGATAAACGGTAAAGCCAAAGGGAGGAGTGGTCAGATTAATTACACATCAAAAGGTAGTTGACGGCCTTCTTTCTCCGCTTTCTGGTCCATACTGGTACCTACGGCCATACCGATGGGAAGTCCCATGCCTATACCGGCACCCATAAAGGCCATGTTGCCCAAGGCAGTACCAAGGGCCACCCCGATAGGAACGCCAAATGCAGCAATACCAATGGCCATCCACTGCATTACGTAATACCTTCTCGGAACGATCTTCATGTGTTGTTCCAGTAATTGTGTGGCACGCTGATAGGCTTTCCGGACGGTAATGCCTAGCTTTTTCGAATCAGTCTCTGCGTTGATTTTGTCAATGCGTTCATTAAGCTGAACCTCCGCTTTTTCAGGGATGGTCTTTCCCTCCAGGTATTCTAGTATGAGTAAAAGCTTTTGGTAACTTCTTTGTACAGATTTTTTGGATGGGAGTTTGGCCTGTAAAGAGATCGAATGGAGAGCCATGACTATAACTTTACGAGTAAGTTACAGCTAAATCAGTGGCTCGGAAAGTTCCTTAACAAAAGCTCAAGCTTCTTAACCTATAATGGCTTTTGCATCACATAAAAGCCATAGCTGAGGTAATCCTGATAGGTGGTATATAGGTCGATCTCCTTCTTTTCTTCTGCCACAATAGCCTGGGCATCTGCACTGTGTCCATGTCGATCCAGAAAGCCTGCCATACGGTCTTCCATTGGACCATAGTAATTGTCCAGCCAGTCGGAGGGAGGAAGCACAAAATCACCTATCAGCGTATAACCCGCTTCTGCGATAGCCTGGTGTTTCTCGGCCACGGTGCCCATCTCCGGATAGGCCTCGTTCCAGTGGGTTTCTATCGCCTCGGGCCGCTCTTCTGTAAGCCAGCTTATCTCGGAAACGGCCAAATATCCGCCCGGCTTTAGGAATTGAGACCAGTAAGCAAGTCCCTTGCGAAAGCCCATGTTGTAAATAGCCCCTTCTGACCAGATGATATCTAATGTGGAAGGCTCAAACGGCAATGCATCCATGGAAGCCTCGAGGGTGGTGATACGGGCTTCAAGGCCCAAAGCCTGTGCCTGTGCATTCAACTTGTCCAAAAAGGCTGGAAACAGATCGACTGCCGTAATGTGGGCATTCGTGTGTTGCGCCAATAAGATCGTTGAGGCACCACTCCCACAACCGATATCGGCCAACTGCAGTGGCGCTTGTTTATCGATCGGTATCATATCGAGCGCGCGTAGGGTGGAGGCAGGACTCCCGGGGCCCTGTTGCTGGGCATTTACGTGGAAGTCGATCAATAGGTCGAAGTTCATGCTTATTGTTTGGCAGGAAATAGACTGATAGCGGCACCACCTCCTGCGGCTAGCGAGAGCTGCAGCGTATCGCTGGAAGTGAGGGTGCGGTTTTCAATGCGGTAACTGGTAGGATTTTCGTCCCAATGGGCATCTTCTCCATCCAGGTACAGCGTGGCGTTAAACGTCTGTCCTTCAGGCAAGAAGTCCAGCGCAAGGGTAATATCCCGTGCCTCTTCGTTGGTGATACTGCCGACAAACCAACGATCGCCATTCCGCTCCTGTCGGGCTATGGTGACGAATTCACCTACTTCGCCATTGAGCACCTGGCTCTGCTCCCAATCGACTGCTACATCGCGGATAAACTGGAAGGCCGGATGGCCCCGATAGGCATCCAACAGGTCGGCTGCCATTTGTACGGGGCTGTAAATGACCACATACAAGGCCAATTGTTGCGCCAGTGTGGTATTAACCTGGTTGTCCGCTTTGTAGGGATCGAGCTTGATATTGAAAATACCCGGTGTGTAGTCGATCGGACCGGCCAGCATGCGGGTAAAGGCTACGGTAGGCAGGTGGCTCGGTGGGTTCCCGCCATCCGGACTCCAGGCGTTGAACTCCTGGCCACGCAATCCTTCACGACTAACGGCATTGGGCAAAGTCCTTCGAATACCGGTGGCCTTGATCGGTTCGTGCGCATTGATGGCGATCTGATGCTCGGCTGCTTTCTCCAATACTTTCCGGTAATGATTCACCATCCATTGGCCATGGTGGTATTCCCCTTTGGGGATGATCTTACCGACATAGCCCGTCTTTACGGCATGAATGCCCAGCTTTTCCATCAGGCTGTAGGCGGTATCCAATTGCTGCTCATAAGTGCGCGGAGCAGCGGAGGTTTCGTGGTGCATGATCAAGGCTACCCCTTTTTCTTTGCCGTAGCGGGCTACCTCCTCGAGGTCATAGTCGGGGTAGGGGGTAATAAAATCGAATACCCCTTCCCGGTCTTCAAAACCGATCCAGTGCTCCCAACCGGTGTTCCAACCTTCCACCAGGATGGCGCCAATATTATTGCGGGCCGCAAAGTCGATCATTTCCTTCGCATATTCGGTGGTAGCGCCATGGTTGCCCGAAGCGTAATCCCAGGTCTTTGTCCCAAGGTGCATATCCCACCAGATGCCAAGGTATTTGGTAGGCTGAAACCAAGGTACATCACCCAACCGATTGGGTTCATTGAGGTTGACGATCAGGTTGCTTTCGATCAGGTCAGCGGCATGGTCGGTGATCTGAAGTGTCCGCCAGGGGGTGCTAAAGGGCAATGCCCGTTGCACCGCTACGCCAGTAATGTCCGATTGTACCAGTGCGCTCTCGAGCAGATGCGACTCTGTATCCACTTTGAGGGTCATACCGGCATAGTCCGTCAGGTTGGCTTCATGAAAGCTTAGGTGAACACCTTCTTCAGTGCGCATGGTCACAGGTGTATTCACTGCATTGTGGGGAATGTAGGTCTGCGCCAGCGATGGGTGATCGCGTTTGGATAACGCATCAATTTCAGACACTTTACTTTTCGTATACAGGTGCTCATAGATGTCCCAGTCACCGGGAATCCACCAGGCGGTGTGGTCGTCTGTCAGTTGGAATTGCGTATGCTCCTCGGTGATAAATACGCTATCGACACCTTGCTGCCGGAGTAAATGGTACCGAATACCCATGCCATCGTTGTACACCATGATATGCAAGTCGAATCGCCTGTGGGGGGCGGCCGTTTCCTCCAGGTTCAGCACTAATCGTTGCCCATGATTTTTCACAACCCTTTGCTCGCCCCAAGGCATTGTCCATTCTTCATTAATGGTTGTTGTGATTTCACCAATTACGGAGAGGCCTGCACCCAGGGGAGGTTGATCCCTGAAGCTAAAGCCTAGTGTTGAGGTGTCTATGATACGTTCACCCTTAAAGTCGACCCAATACTGTAACTGACCGTCACCAGAGAGACCGGTGGTTACTACTATTTGTCCGTCAGGACTGCTTACAGATGAGGTGGTGTGTCCGGATGGCATTTGACAAGCATTAATCAACAGGAGTCCAATAAGCAGGAAAAAGCTACCCTTTAGCATACAGTAAAATTTTACCTAAAAATACAAGGTAAAAGGCAAGGAGTAGAGTAGGGTGTCAATGATCGGGTGTCAACAAATGCGACCAGATCGCACTAAAATCTTTTTCGCTCCAGCTAGCCTTTGCCGCTGCCTCATAAAGTTGCTGGCTGGCGTGCCCTACTGGCAAATCCAGGCCCTGCTCTCGCGCACATTGCAGGGCTAAACGAACATCTTTCAGCATCCATTTGAGCGGAAACTCTGGTTCGTACTGATCAGTAGTTATCTTCTCCCGCTTGTGGGCCAGGTAGGGGGCGGTAACCGGTCCACCTATGAGGATATCCAGCATTTGATCTTGTTTCAACCCCAATGCGGTGGCCAGTTGCATGGATTCTGTGAAAATAGTCATCTGCTGAGCCAGCAAGAGGTTGATTACCATCTTGGCAGCAGCACCTTGGCCGACTTTACCCAGGTGATGTACCGCTTTACCACATACCTGGGTGACAGGTTCTGTGGCTTTCACATCTTCCGGTTGGCCGCCTACCAGAAATACCAATTCGCCAGCCGCTGCCGGAGCGGTGCTGCCGGCCACTGGGGCATCCACGTAGCGCACGTTAAATCGCTGTGCCAGCTGCCCCATATCGCGGGCGGTGTTTGGGTCAATGGTCGAACAATTCATCCATATCGCATCTTTCTTCATGAAAGGCAAAAATGCATCTGCCACCTCACGGACGGTGGGAGGGTCTGACAGCATAGTAATCACCAATGGCTTGTCAATGGCAGCAGCACCCGGGCTTTGGGCAATAGTGGCGGTTGGGCCTTGCAACTTCAGGGCTCTGGCTTCCGTACGGTTGTACAGGGTGAGCGTATGACCGGCTTTGATGAGGTTCTTCGCCATCCGGCTGCCCATCAATCCGATCCCGATAAATCCGATCTGCATAATATCTTTTTTGGGGGTATAGGTACCTTTGATTACCAAATTACAAAAATGAAAGCGCCACTCAGCTATCTGTTGTACACACATGTGTGGATCGCCTTAGGCGCGGTGTTACTGAGTGAACAAACTTATCTCCAGTTGGAGCTGCCGATGCAATGGGACAGGATGACACTTCTGATTGGATCTGCAACGCTACTCAACTACCTCCTGCAGCGCATTATTGCCGTGCGGGTGATTAAGCGAGATACGCTAAGTCCGCTAACCCACTGGCTATTAAGACATAAACCTCTTGTCTGGTCGCTCATGGGGGTAAGTCTGGCAGGCGTAACGTATGGCCTGTCTGGTATTGACTGGTCTGCCTTTTGGCTGTTGGTGGTCATTGGGGGGATTTCTTTGTTGTATGATGTGCCTATTGGGAAGCAGCGGCTTCGTGATATGGGCTTGATCAAAATCTTTCTGATTGGCATAGTATGGGCCAGTGTTACGGTGTGGTTACCGGCTTTTCATGCGGGCTTACCGCTGGGTAGTGCCGATGTTTGGCTTATTTGGGCACAAAGATTGCTCTTTATCCTGGCCATCACCTTGCCTTTTGATATTCGGGATATCCTCATCGATAAGGCGTTGGAGCTGTCCACCATACCTCGGTTAATAGGGGTGGAAGCCTCAAACCGCTTGAGTGGATGGTTGCTGGCCGGTGCCCTGGGCTTGGAAGTTGTGCGGGTGTTTACCGCTCATACAGCCGGACTGATCTATTGGCAATCGGTGTTAGGCCTCATGGTGGCCTATACCGCTACCATTGTAGTCATTCGGTTACGGAAGCCACATTTCGGGGATGGGTACTACTTGGGCTGGTTGGATGGTATGATGATACTACAGTTTATCTGCCTTTGGCTGGCCACACACATCCCGGATCCTATCTAGGACAGTCGCATGCGTAGGAGGAGAGGTAGGCGTTGAGTGATTCAATGTGCAGCGTATCGCTGGCAATGAGCGTAACCCAATAATCCATTCCCTGTAGGTCTTTTCCCTGTAGAGTCAAGGTATCCCCTTGTTCCCGTTTGATGGCCCCATACTGGAGGAGCAAGGCCAGGCTGCTGTCACTCAGCGACCGGCAGTCTTGCTGGCAAGCAGCCAGTGGCGAGAGCGTGTAGGGGCGCTCTCGAAAGCCGGCTTGGTAGCTGCTAGACACCTCTTGTACGACTGGCGTCTTCTCCTGCTTGAAATCTCCTCTCAGCCACATGCCAATACCGTAGATGGCCGCCAGGAATAGGAGGAAGTACAACTGCTTCATATTAAGGTATTGGCTCATGCGTAAGTTTTGTATAGGCAAAGTTACACCAGAAAATGAGTAATGACAAACTGTCATGCAAGTAAATTAATAGAAAGAAAATCAGCTTTTTAAGGAAAATACCTAAAGTAAAAGTACGAACTGTGTCAACTTGTCATTTCTTACTTGTTCCTTAACGATTCGTAGCATAAAAGTCATTTCCTGGCGTTGTACAATACCGTACCTTTGTGCTAATATTGTAACTACCTGTTATGCGAACACCCCTCCTTATTACCTGCTTATTTACGCTGCTATTCACCGGATCGATGCACGCACAAGACCGCGTACCCGAGCTGGAAGATCGGGTCATGCAACTTACCCTCATTCATCCTATTGGTACCAATGGCGTGGACGGTCCGACCATTCGGAATAATCTTTCTCTGAGTGTAGTATTGGGTGTAAATGGTGGACTCAATGGTGCCGAGCTCGGTGGCTTTGGCAACATTGTGATGCAAGACGCACAGTTTCTACAAGTGGCCGGTTTCTTCAACTTTGTAGGTGGTCACTTTACCGGGGCGCAAGGAGCCGGTTTTCTGAACATCGTGGATGAATCGATGAATGGCGTACAGGGAGCCGGGTTTCTCAATATTGCCGGTAATCCGGTGCAAGGTGTACAAGGTGCCGGTTTCATGAATGTCGCTTCCCGTGACCTGCAAGGATTACAAGGGGCGGGATTTATGAACCTCGCCTCCGGAGATGTACGCGGAGCACAAGGAGCCGGATTTATGAATATTGCCGGGGAGGATGTAACCGGAGCGCAACTGGCCGGTTTCATGAATATCGGGGGAGCGGTGCATGGCTTTCAGGCGGCTGGTTTCATGAACATCGCTCGCCAGCTACATGGCCTGACCCTGGCTCCGATCAATATCATCGACTCGGTGCGGTCGGGTGTTCCGATCGGGGCGCTAAGCATCGTAAAGAAGGGCGGATACTTTCGGGGTGCCCTATGGGCCGGAGAAACGATGACGGCCACGGCAGCGATCAAAACCGGGCTGACCCGTTTCTACAACATCTTCGGCTTTGGGGTACATGCACATACTGATGCACGAATTTATGGGCCCATGTATGGCATTGGTGCCCGCATTGGCCTGGGTGAAAAATGGAAGATGCACCTGGAAGGCCATCACTATCAGTTGATCGAAGACTGGTTTGTCATCAATCGCCTGCACTCTCTCGAGCGCTTTCAGATCGGTTTTGAATGGTTGTGGACCCAACGCATCGGCCTGACAGCCGGTGTAGCGTGGAATGCCCTGCTGGAGGACAACCGCGAGCCATTACCTACCATCGCACCGGTCGAATTGGTGGAGCTGAGCCGGGGCAACTACAATGTCACCATGTGGCCGGGCGCACACATTGGACTGATCTTCTAGGATTTTGTACCTTTTGCATAGCCAAATCAGATCGCTATGCGTTTCCTACTTTTCTTTTTGCTGTTTCCGATGCTTCTAGCTGCGCAGGAGGCTCCTGTTGAGCCACCGGAGAAAGAAACCTCATTGCATCGTACCTTCCTGCATGAACAGGTGGAATCGATCGAGAAGGCGGTGTACAAGCGCGATGGCCGAGAGGTAGAGTTTGAGCTGGAAGAGGATGGTGAAACCGTCACCCTGCCGAAGTACGAAAAGCGCCAGCGGGTCATCTTCTCGGTGGTGATGCCCAACGGTACACGCAAAGAGATTGAAAAGAGTCCCTGCGATATTTTTGAGGAAGTGGCGTTGTAGAATAGAGCTATTTCAGACGCTCGGTCAATTGTTTTCATGAACCAGCCGATGGCATGTACTAAAAGTGACCAGAATGGATATACAAAAGGAAAAACTGCAACTAATTGAATGGTTGATTCAAATCAATGATACCCGATTGATTGCTCAAATAAAAGCGCTCAAGGATTATCCGGAGGTACGGTGGAACAACCTGTCTGACGAAGAAAAACAGGCAATAGAAGAAGGGTGGGCGGAATTGGATGAAGGAAAAGGTATACCGCATGAACGAATTGTGCAGGAGCAAAAGAACAGATATGGATTATGAAGTGGTCCATTATTTGGTCGCCCAAAGCCAAAGCTGAATATTTTTCAATTCTGGACTATCTGCAGGAAGTATGGGGTGAATCAAGTGTCCATGGATACATTGACAAAGTAGAGCGTGTTTTATCACAATTGTTACAACAGCCCTTTATAGTTTCCATCTATTAGTCAAAATAAGGGTATTAGGCGGTGCATAATCAGCAAACAGACCACACTTTATTATCGAGTGGCTGAAGACAAAATAGAATTGATAACGCTGTTTGATACAAGACAACACCCAGATAAATTTGAGCTTTAACCAGCCTCTTGGGTCTCAAACTATCGTCAAATTGCAGGCTATGGTACGGAGGAAATGGGGTGGTTTCGGATAGTACCTGCCCAATAGTACAAGGCTAATACAGAATCTTTCTTACCCTCCCGAATATCCGTAATTTGGATCAATGGATAACATCACACTCACCACTCCGGCTCTCTTGTTTTCAGCCATTTCCCTGATCATGCTGGCCTACACCAACCGCTTTTTGGCCATTGCCAGCATTACTCGAAACCTGCACAGCCGCTATCAGGCCGAGGGCAGCGCGGTCGTCCGGCGCCAGATTGAGAACCTGCGCTCCCGACTCGGGCTGATCCGCGCCATGCAATCCTTTGGCATACTCAGCCTGATCGCCTGCATCTGCTCCGTCGTGGTCCTCTTTTTTGGGGTGCGCCTGGCCGGCGAAGTCCTCTTTGGCCTGGCTCTCGTTCTCATGCTCGTCTCGCTTCTCTTTTGTTTACGGGAGATCCAACTCTCCGGCCGCGCCCTCGAAATCGAACTAGAGGACATGGAGCGCTAGGCGACCTTAAGTTGCAGATTAGCAACGCCTAAAGGAATATCTCTGTCAAATATTTAGGGACTGTCCCTAATTATTTTAATTAATTGACAAATGAAACGGCGTTT
>CAJXXO010000059.1 GCA_913062655.1 uncultured Bacteroidota bacterium
AGGCAGCATCCCATTTGGCAGTATCCACAGTACCAAAGGCCGAATTGGTCAGATAAATGGCAGCGTACAGTAAAAGTGTTATTGGGCGCATAGCTGGGTATTTCCGCGCTAAAATAGGGGAGGCAAAGGAATTCAAAAATTGGATACCGTAACCTATAGCCGGAAGGGGGTTGATAAAAGTGCAGCGAAAGGGTAGAAGTGAATTAATTCCTGTACTTTCGCCCGCTTCATTTTTAAGCAAGAGGCAGTGTAGGCTATGCGGAAGTATTTGAATCTATTCGATTTTTCACAGCGTGTTGATTACAAAATAGAGGTGTTGGCGGGGCTGACGGTGGCGTTGGCATTGATACCGGAGGCGGTAGCCTTTGCGCTTATTGCCGGGCTGTCGCCATTGACCGGTTTGTATGCCGCTTTCATGATGGGGCTGGTAACGGCCATCCTGGGTGGGCGGCCCGGTATGATCTCCGGGGCTACAGGGGCTGTAGCGGTGGTGATCGCCCCGTTAGTAGCCACGCATGGAGTGGAATATGTCTTTGCTACCGTTGTGCTGGCAGGTATCCTACAGATTGTAGCCGGAGGTCTTCGATTGGGCAAACTCATGCGCCTGGTGCCACAGCCGGTCATATTTGGCTTTGTCAATGGGTTGGCCATTATCATCTTTATGTCGCAGATTCAACAATTTAAGGATGGAGCGGGCAACTGGCTTACCGGCATAGACCTATTGCTTTTCCTCGGTCTGGTATTGTTTACCATGCTGGTGATCTGGGGCTTGCCCAAATTGAGTAAGGCACTACCCGCCTCTTTGGTGGCTATTTTATCCGTTTTCGGCATTGTTGTTGCCTTGGGTATTGATACGCGTACGGTGGGCGATATGGCTTCTATTTCTGGTGGTTTCCCTCCTTTTCATCTGCCAGCCATTCCATTGCAGTGGGAGACGTTGCAGGTGATATTTCCTTATGCCGCCATTGTAGCGGGGGTGGGGCTGATCGAAAGTTTATTAACCCTCAATATCATTGATGAAATCACAGAAACGAGAGGTCGTGGTAATAAGGAAGCCGTGGCGCAGGGAACAGCCAATATCCTTTCAGGCGTCTTTTCCGGTATGGGTGGCTGTGCCATGATTGGACAAAGCCTGATCAACATCTCTTCCGGTGCTCGTGCACGGCTGTCGGGTATAGTGGCAGCGGTAATGCTGCTGGTGTTCATCATGTTTGGTGCCGGACTGATCGAGCAATTGCCAATGGCTGCCCTCACCGGACTAATGATTATGGTAGCGATCGGGACTTTTGAGTGGGCCAGTTTTCGCACGATTAATCGTATGCCCAAATCGGACATTTTTGTGATGGTGGTGGTCACGCTGGTGACGGTATTCCTGCACAATCTGGCATTGGCTGTTATTATTGGCGTCATCATTGCTGCATTGGTATTTGCCTGGGATAATGCCAAACGCATCCGTGCCCGCAAACATATAGATGATAACGGGGTAAAACACTACGAGATTTATGGTCCGCTTTTCTTCGGTTCGGTGACCGTTTTCAATGAAAAGTTTGATGTACTGCATGACCCCGATGAAGTAATCATCGACTTTGCAGAAAGCAGGGTAGTAGATATGTCGGCCATTGAGGCGCTCAACAAGATCACCGAACGATACCAGAAAGTGGGCAAGACGGTGCACCTGAAGCACCTGAGCCCCGATTGCCGGAAGTTGCTCAAGAATGCCGAAAAGATTATCGATGTAAATGTGCTGGAAGATCCGACCTACAAATTGGTAGTAGATAAGATCTAAAGTGCGGCTTTTAGCTGTTTCACTTCTGTGGGTGTCAGTTCGCGCCACTGACCGGGTTTCAAAGTACCGAGTGTCAGGTGCATAACACGTATGCGTTTTAGCGTTAGCACTTTGTAGCCCAGGTATTCACACATGCGCCTGATTTGCCGATTGAGGCCCTGGGTTAGGATAATCGAAAATTTGCGCTTACCCTTTTGCTTCACGATACAGGGTTTGGTCACAGTACCTAGAATGGGCAGGCCATTTTGCATGCGCATTACAAATTCGCGGGTTACGGGTTTGTGTACCGTGACGATATACTCCTTTTCATGTTCATTCTCTTCGCGCAAAATGTCATTTACAATATCTCCATTATTGGTCAGCAGGATTAATCCAGTAGAGGCCTTATCAATTCTGCCGATCGGAAATATGCGCTGTGGATAGCCGATAAAATCGATGATGTTGTCCTTGTCGCGTTTGTCGGTCGTGCAGGTGATACCGGCAGGCTTATGCAGCATCAAGTACACGGTTCTGGTGTTGTTTGTAATGGGCTCACCATCCACGGTCACCTGATCGCCCGGCAAAACACGGTTTCCCTTCCTGGCGGTCTTCCCATTGAGCGAGACCCGGCCCTGCTCGATCCAGCGATCGGCCTCTCTGCGTGAGCATCGTCCGGTTTGGCTGATGAACTTATTCAGGCTAATGGAAGCATCCGACACCATAGCAAAAATTTGACTCGCCACGAAGATAGAACTATACCGCCATCAGGTTGCAACCCCGAATGTCACTTTGATCCAATCGACCCAACACCTCGAAGGAACCGTCAGGGTGTGTACGCCCGATATCTGCTGTGGCGAGAAAGCTGCAACTGTGCCAGTTGGCAAGATCAACGAGGTTGATGGCTCCGGTTTGGCCGGTGGATAAAAAGGTGAAAGGGTCATAGGGGTCGCGTATCTGTATCCGCATCCACGGTGGTGCATGGTAAATGCCTTCACCGGTAGAATAAGCCTGACTGAGCAACTCGGTCATACCATATTCAGAATGGATCTTTTCTACCTGAAAGGCTTCCTGAAGAATGGCGTGCACTTCCTCACGAATCATCTCTTTTCGTCTGCCTTTCATACCGCCTGTTTCCATAAGGGTAGTGTGATGCAAGGCCATAGGATACTGCTCCGCAAAATCAAGTAGTGCGAAGGTAACCCCGATGAGCAGGGTTGGCTGGCCGGTGGCTTCCAACTGCAATAGCAAAGCCTGCAGCTCGCCATAGTTGTGTAGAAAGAATTGGTTCTCTGGCCGCCCGGAGGCTGCCATCAACTGTTGCACCATGTATACCAGTGAGGCGTGGGGGCGCTCCAGGTAGGAAGGCAGCAGCCCAAGAATAACGTACCTAGCCGGGTCACCATACATGCGCTTGAACCCTGCCAGCAAGCTATCTTGATATAAGGCAGGGTCGGGTACGACATGACGGCTTGTGACCTGTCCGGTGGTGCCGCTACTTTCAAATATGAGTGCGTTGTCGGGAATCGGTTGATCCAATACGGTATGCTGCTTGAAGAATTCAATCGGGAGGGCCGGTATGTCAGTCCAGGATTGAATAGATGCTGGATCAATGCGCAGTTGGTGCAGCCAATCGCGATAAATAGTTACATGATGGGCTTGATGGAAAAAAGTAGCCAGGGCCACCTCATTGAATTGAGCTTCGTTTAGGGTAAACAATGCGGACGTATCGGGCCTTTGTGTCATAGGTGGGAACTGAAATACTATTTTTCGTCTAATTTAGTTGTAATGAAGCGTATGCGAATTCTTATCATAGCCATCACCTTGGTAGTAACAGCAATGAGCTGTATCAATCCACCGGAGTACAGCGAAATTCCGGAGATTTCAGACGCTACTGTCGATCGTACCGAAGCCACTCCGGGCGAAGATAGCATTGTAGTCGAATTTAAATTCCAGGATGGCGATGGGGATCTGGGCAACAAAGAGCGCGATAGCACGATTAATGCCTATCTGGTGGATGCACGTACCGGTTTCCCTTACAATTACCAGATTCCCTACATCAGTGAGCGGGGCAACAACCGGGCCATATCGGGCACCATTTGGATCACCGTTGACCCATTTACCTTCAATTGCCGGCCCAATCGACCAGATAAGGACACACTGGCCTATGAAATCTATATCGTTGATCGAGCGGGCAATGAAAGTAACCGATTGACTACACCGCCCATCATTCTCGACTGTCCGTAAAGCACTTTTTGCGTGTTGGTATGTTGTAGTTTTGCAGCTATGACAATAGATCAATCCCTCATACGGAAATACAACGTACCCGGTCCACGCTACACCAGCTATCCCACGGTTCCCTATTGGGATGAAGAAGCGCCCAATACAGTGGATTGGAAAGCAAAAGCCAAGGAGACCTTTGACGCTACCAATGCTGAGTCGGGTATTAGTCTATACATCCATTTGCCCTTCTGCGAAAAGTTGTGCACCTTTTGTGGTTGCAACAAGCGCATTACCGTCAATCATAAAGTAGAAACACCCTACATCGAATCGCTGCTTCGCGAGTTCGATACCTACCTGGCCTTTTTGGGGGACAAACCCAAGATCAAAGAAATTCACCTGGGTGGAGGAACGCCTACCTTTTTTGCACCCGATCAACTGGAGCGCTTGTTGACCCGCTTGTTGGAAAAAACTGAGCCGGTTGCGGATTTTGAGTTTGGTTTTGAGGCGCATCCAAACGTGACTACCGAGGCGCACATAGCTACATTGGCTCGCTTAGGGTTTACCCGTGTCAGTTTCGGTGTGCAAGACTTTGACCCTAAAGTCCAGGATATTATCAATCGGCACCAGTCCTATGCGGTAACCAAGGAGATTTCTGACATTGCACGCGACTACGGGTACAGTTCACTCAACTATGATTTGGTATTTGGCTTGCCTTTGCAGACCAAAGACAGCATCATCGATACCGTAGAAAAGGTGAAGACAGTGATGCCGGAGCGAATCGCCTTTTACAGTTACGCCCACGTACCCTGGGTGAGCAAAGCGCAGAGACGATATACAAAAGACGACCTGCCATTGGGTGAGGCCAAACGTGAATTGTACGAGCTGGGTCGCGAACTATTGGAAGAGGTGGGCTACAAGGAGATTGGCATGGATCACTTTGCCCTGCCGGAGGATGAACTCTACAAGGCCTTTCAGGAGAAGCGATTGCACCGCAATTTTATGGGGTATACACCTAACTATACCGGATTGATGATTGGTCTCGGTATGAGTAGTATATCTGACAGTTGGACTGCTTTTATTCAAAACAATAAAGTGGTGGAGGACTATCAGGCGATAGTAGATCAAGGAGAGATGCCGATACTTCGCGGGCATTTGCTTAATGAAGAAGACTTGATTTTACGAAAGCACATTTTGAATATCATGTGTCATTTTGAAACGGATTGGTCGGACAAAAAATGGCAGCATCCTTCGTTATTTCAAGGGTTGGAGCGAATGAAAGAAATGGAAACAGATGGATTGGTTACCATACATCCCAATCACTTAGAAGTATCTGAGCTTGGAAAAACCTTCATCCGAAACATATGCATGACATTGGATGCGCGTCTTTGGCGCAATAAACCGGAGACACAATTGTTTAGTCAGGTGATCTAAGTAAAGGTACGACCGGTATCAGTGCGTTTGCGCCATTGTGCCAGCGATAGGAAAATGACGCCAAGCGAAGAAAGCAGTAGCAGGTACAGGCCAATGCCGAGTTCTACTTGCAATCCCTTATTCTCCATAGCGGCCCGATCGTCAGCAGCGGTGTATAGGTCGTAGATTTCATACAAGCCGAGTAACAGCGCTAAGCCTCCAGGAATGAAGGCCCACTTGGGGGCTACGCCATGCAGCAACCCCGCCATGATCGCCAGCGACAACACCAACCAGCCATCACCTCCCTCAATGCCGGTAGTGGTATCGGAAAAGGTAAGAAAGGAAAGGGTAACCCAAGGTAAAAAAGCAGACACCCCCAACAGTGCTGCTGCGGCCAGACCCATGTAGTTGGCTTTCTTCATCGTGTCAAGTTAGCGCTTCCGTTTGGCTTTCTTACCCTTATCGACAGGGATAAAATACATAAACCAAAGGAGCCAGAGAAACCAAAGCATACCGCTGAGTTCGCCTTGTCCTACTTGATACATGCCATAGAACGCCAAAAAGCCTAGAAAACCGAGGTACCAATCCTTACGCATAATGGTTTGGGTTTATACCTATGAATATCCGAAAAAATCGCGAGATAGGGCCTAATCGACTGATAAGCAAGGTAGGAGGCAGGTACAAAAAAGGCCCGCTTTATCCTTAAAACGGGCCTTGACCTTCTGGTAGCGAGGGAGAGACTCGAACTCTCGACCTCAGCATTATGAGTGCTGCGCTCTAACCACCTGAGCTACCTCGCCAAATCGAGTGGCAAAAATAGCGCTTCAGGCGGACTTTTGGAACAGTTAGTGCTTTATTTTGCGGCCGTCCACTCCGGGTCGTACCGATCGTGTTTTTTGTCTATCGGCTCAAGCGACATCAGGTAGGCATACATCGCCTTGATGTCTAGCGTATCCATTTCTGCGTAGTACAGCCAGGGCATCTCGCTGTTAAAATCGCCATTACCAACCGGTTTATGGACGTAGGCACTGTCACTGTACATCTTAAATAAGTGGATAAACTCCGCTTCACTCATATCACCAATCCCATTCGGATGTGGCGTGATGTTCATACTGATGGCTGCACCACCTGTAGGCTGTGGAAAGGGGTTGCCCCCCGCCATATACTGATCCATCATAAATTGGCCCCTGTCGTCCATCGGGGTGTGGCAATCACTGCAAGAAGATACCGTTACCACGTATTTACCATATGCCACCAGATCATCTTTATCCGGTATGGGTTGATGGTCAGGCTCGGTGGGCATGGTATTCATGATCAAACTGAGGGGAAAACTGATCTCACTATCCGGCACCTCATTTTCTATTGGTTCCAGGGTTTTCATATAGGCGATGATGCTGTAAATATCCTCCCGGCTCATCTTTGCGTAATTGGGCCAGGGCATGAGCGGAAAGAGTGCGTCACCATCTGCATTCACCCCACTTACAATAGCCCGATACAATTCTCCATCGGTCCAGTCGCCAATAGCTGCAGGCGTGATATTGGGCGAGCGAAGTACACCAAATGGCATCTGCCATTCATGGCCGCCCATACCTACTGTTCCTTCTTGCAAGGGATGCCCAAACAGATTATCGTTTCGCTGGCTGTGGCAATCTATGCAGGCAGCGGCATGGTTGAAGAGGTAGGCCCCGCGCTCTATACGGTCGGGTGTCACCTCAACAGTAATGTCAGGTGCTTCTACTCGGGGAAGGAAGGTGGAGAGGTAGAGGTAGCCACCGGCCAACACTACCAAGAGGAGTACAACGAGTACCAGGAGTATTCGCCATACACGTTTCATAGGTTAGGTTTTTGGTTTACACTATGAAACTACACTTTTTCTGAAAGAAATGGCAAATCAACTATATGATAGTAGCTCATTTTGAGTTGATTGCAATCACTTAACGCTACTGATCGGGAAGGTTTCTTTCAGCCGGACACCTTTTTCCGTTTGCATGACTGTGCAAGCTTCAGCCATGTTGTCGTGCTCCAGTAAGAGGATAAATTCCTTTTCGGCTGCCTCTTGTAAAAAGGCGGGTTTTTCTTCCATAGTCAATAATGGACGAGTATCGTAAGCCATCACCCAAGCGGTAGGGATGTGTACATGCGAAGGCAGCAGGTCTGCCATGTAAACCAGGGTTTGGCCTTTATAGTCCAGCTCGGGAATCAATTGTTTATCCGTATGCCCGTTGGCGAGTCGGAAACGGAACCCTTCAAACAACTGCAGGATTTCGTCACCCTTAAGGAACTGTAGCTGCCCGCTTTCCTGTATAGGCAAAATATTCTCTGAGAGAAAGGAAGCACGCTCCCTGGGATTGGGGTTGGTAGCCCAGGCCCAGTGGTCTTCATGCGACCAATAGGTAGCATTGGCAAAGGTTGGCACCAGCTTATCGCCTTCCCGTTTCACGGCACCACCACAATGGTCAAAATGGAGGTGGGTCAACACTACATCGGTAATATCATTTGGGGTGTAGCCCAGCTTTTGGATGGAACCCAACAGTGAATCTTCCCCGTGCGGTTCATAGTAGCTGAAAAACTTGTCACTCTGCTTATCGCCCAAGCCGGTATCGATCAAAACCAGCCGGTCACCCTCTTCTACCAGCAGACAACGCATATTCCAGGTGCACAAATTGTTGCTGTCGCAGGGGTATTTCTTCTGCCATAGGGTTTTGGGTACCACGCCAAACATGGCACCTCCATCCAATTTGAATAAACCGGCTTCTACCTTATGAATATCCATGATTCCTCCTTTATTGTAGCTGCCTGTACAGATCAGCCATTTTGATCGCAGCAATAGCTACTTCTACGCCTTTATTGCCGTGTTTACCCCCTGCCCGGTCGAGGGCCTGCTGCCGGGTGTTGGGCGTCAGCACGCCAAATAGTACCGGTCGGTGGTGGGTGATGTTCAATTGCATCAATCCTTCAGCAACGGCCTGATTGATATACACATCATGATCGGTCTCTCCTTTAATGACGCAACCGATGGTGATCACGGCATCCAATGACTGTGTGTGGAGCAGTTGATGGGCGCCACTGACCAATTCATAAGCACCGGGGACATAGACTGTGCGGATGTTATTCTCCTTAGTACCGTGTTGCAACAGGGTGCTCCGGCAGCCTTCATACAAAGGGAGCGTTATGTCTGCATTATATTCCGAAACAACAATGCCGAATCGGAACAATTCGGCATTGGGAACCCGCTCGGGGTTGTATTCACTTAAGTTACGTTCGGCTGACGCCATCTTATGACTTTTTTGCTTCGGCTTCAGCGTGTTCGATAAAGCGATTTATCTGCTGTCCCTCACGAGAGTTGGGGTACTGTTGCTGTATCTCCTCGTATACCTGCAACGCCCCTTCAAAATCACCTTGCTGCATCATAAAGTCTCCCGCCAGTTGTAGCAGGTAAGGCGTGTAGAAGTCATTCTCTACCGCTTTGTAGGCCTTCTTGTATTGGCTCATGGCAGCATCCGTATCACCGATTTGTGCATAGGCGTGGCCCAACGATTCATATTTACGTGCACGTAGCATTTCACTTTCTGTGCTGAAGCTCTTCAGGTAAGTGATCGCGTTCTCATAATCGCCCAATTGGAGAAAAGAAACGCCTGCATAGTACTCCGCCAGGTTGCCGTACTTGGAGCGACCATATTTATCAATAATCTCCAGGAAACCGGGGTTCAAGCCATCGCCATACAACGCCAGGTTGAAGGAGTCTGCAGCAAAATATTGCTGTGGCATCTCCATCAATGGGGCAGCGGCTTTGGTTTGCGAGGTCTTCTGATAGCCGCGGTACAAAAAGAATGCTACTACCAATACGATTACCACACCGATACCGATGAAGAGGTTTTTATTCTTTTCGTACGCCTCCTGTATCTGTTCCAGGGGCTGCTTGTCTTTCGTTGCTTCTTGTGTCATGGTTGTTTTGCATTAATCTTTGATGAAAGGATAGTCCTGCTGTACATAGATATCCTCGTACAGGGCACTTTCATCGGGATAAGGAGACTCTTCCGCAAATTCTACGGCTTCCTGTATCTCCTGTTTCACATCGTTTTGAATGGCTTTGATATCTTCCTCTTTCATGTAGCCTTTATCCAGGATTTCGTGCGCCAGGGTTGCAATCGGGTCTTTATCCTTGTATTGTTGCAACTCTTCTTTCGTACGATACTTGGCCGGGTCTGACATGGAGTGGCCTTTATAGCGGTAGGTACGGAACTCAAGCAAATAAGGTCCTTTACCATCGCGGCAGTGAGCGAGTGCTTTTTCCATGGCATCATGCACATTTTGTGGGTGCATGGCATCCACCGGCTCGTGGGGGATATCAAATGCGCAGCCCAATTTGTACAACTCTTCTACCGCACCGCTACGCTTTACCGCTGTACCCATTGCGTAGCCATTGTTTTCAATAATGTACACACAAGGTACCTTCCACATGGCGCCCATATTGATAGCCTCGTGGAACGAACCCTGGCGAACGGCACCATCACCCATCAAGGTGACACACACATTATCGGTACCCTTGTATTGTTCAGCAAAGGCGATTCCTGTACCGAGCGGGATGTGGCCGCCTACGATACCATGCCCTCCATAGAAGCGCTCTTTTACATTGAAGAAGTGCATGGAGCCTCCTTTACCTTGGGTAGAGCCGGTTTTCTTACCATACAGCTCAGCCATAGCGGCTTTGCTGGAGATACCCCGCATCATACCCAAACCGTGGTCACGATAGGCGGTAATAATAGGGTCGTCTGGGCGTGTGGAAGACCACAAGCCTGCAGCAATCGCCTCCTGACCAATATACAAGTGCAGGAATCCCCGTATTTTCTGCTGACCGTACATCTGCGCGGACTTTTCTTCCAGTCTTCTGATACGCAGCATCAGCTTATACCACTCGATGTAGGTCTCCTTCGTTATCTTTGTCTTGCCTTTTTTCGTAGCTGCCATCCGCAAAAGTTTGCGCAAATATAACACAATAACACGCCAAAAATAAACCCTCTGTCGCTTGCAAATTACTCAGCTATCATGCGCCAATTTCAAGAGTTACGAAGCGGTGCAGCTTGCTTTTTCCACACCGGTCGTGGCCTTTACCGGACCCAATGGTAGTGGTAAGACTAATTTGCTCGATGCAATCTACTATTTGTGTATCGGTAAGAGCTACTTCAATCCCATTGATCAACAGAACTTTCGACACGGCACCGATTACTTTCGGCTCGTAGGGCACTTTACCGCTGCCAGCGACACGTATAAGGTGGTTTGTACCAATGGAGGGGGCAAACGCAAACAGTTGCAAGTGAATGGAGTGGCGGAGGCCAAATTAAGCGATCACCTCGGCCGCTTTCCGGTGGTTATGATCGCTCCCGATGATGTAATGCTCATTAACGGTGGGAGTGAGGAAAGACGTAAGTTTCTTGATTTCCTGTTATCCTTCACTGATCGGGATTACCTGCAAACCCTGCAGGATTACAACAAACTATTGCAACAACGCAATCGACTCCTCAAGCAAATGGCCGATCAACAGCGGTGGGACAAACACTTACTGTCATCCTATGATGATCAATTGGCCCCTCTGGGCACTCAACTCTTTCTATGGCGAAATGCCTTTTTGGAGTCATTTGTGCCATTGTTTATGACGCAATACCACAAACTTGCGCAACACAAAGAAGAGGTCGACCTTGCGTACGACAGTCCCCTGGCGCAGACGGACTTTCACACGCTGCTGGAGCGGCAGCAGGGGAAAGACCGGGGATTACAACGCACCACCAAAGGGATTCACCG
>CAJXXO010000060.1 GCA_913062655.1 uncultured Bacteroidota bacterium
CAAATAGCCTGACACCTAACGATCCCACTACGATTGTTGTTATCGCTGGTCCGGGGCCATTGGTTGATCCTCTCAGCGTGGATGAGGCTGACCTGCCGCAGCTATCATTGTTTCCCAATCCGGTATCACACACCCTTCGCTGGCAAGCGACCGGGGAAGTGCGGGTGGAACACTACAGAATCATCAACGCCATGGGGCAGGAGGTATTGGCCGGGCCAATTGTGCAGCCGCGGCAGGTTAATACATCGGCATTATCTAGTGGATTGTATTGGCTGCAATTATTCACTGCCGAAGGTCAGTGGCCTGTCATATTACCCTTTGTGAAGCATTGACAGAGAACCATTTGTACCTGTATAGCATTATTTTGACATACCGAACGAAACTGGCATGAAAAGATATACCGCTCTCCTCACCCTAATAGCACTTATCGGCATAGGTGTGTACACCTTTCTTTCATTACCTCATATTTTACCAGAACGACCAGTTGATATCTCGAAGGATGGCCCGGGACACCCCGGCTGGATGGAGCAGTGGGAGACGATGAAACTGGGCAATGAGCCTGAGCAAGCGCGTGCCTATATGCGCGAGGTGAAGCAAAATGCTGCTCTTTTCGCGAAACGGCAGGCATTTCGCAGGACAGCCAGCCCCCTGACTGAAATTGAAGAGGTTGGTCCTTTCAATGTAGGAGGGCGTGTACGTGCCTTTACCGTCAACTGGGCGAATACAGACCATCTTTTTGCGGCCGGAGTGAGTGGGGGCCTATGGCAGAGCTTTGACCGTGGGCAAAGCTGGTCGCCTGTCAATGACGATGCCTCTAATCTTTCGATCACCTTTATGACACAAAGCCCCTATGATCCTGCGGTAATCTATTATTGCACTGGCGAATCGACAGGCAACAGTGCCGGTATTCCGGGAGATGGCATCTACAAATCAGTAGACACGGGCCGTACCTTCGCTAAGTTGCCAGCCACCGATACGGTAGTATTTGACTACAGTTGGCGTATAGTACATTCTTTAGTGGATTCAAATACCATTTATGTGGGCACCCGCAGACATGGCTTATGGCGATCACAAGATGGAGGACAATCATTTGAACAGATTTTGTACCTCGGCAATCGCGCCATAAATGACATCGAGGTGTTTCGCGATAGTACGATGCTGGTCACCATTCATAACCTTGGGGTTTACAAATCACCCAACGGGGAGCCGGGCACCTTCAACCGCATATTTAACGGATTACCCTTGTCGCAGTTTGAACGGGTAGAATTGGGGTACTGCGATTCCTTCCCGGCCTATGTATATGCCGCCTTCGAAAATGATGACGGAAATGGCTTGGAGGGTTTTTACAAATCAACAGATACGGGTAGCACGTGGCAAGCGATAGCCAATCCGAACGATGAGTATCGCTTCAGCTTTCCGTGGTACTGTCTGACCGTGGCCGTCCATCCGACAGATACCAATCTGGTATTGGCCGGTAGCGTAGAGTTGGGTTATTCTGCCAATGGAGGAATTACCTGGCGGGAGACGGAATACTCCCACGCTGACCACCATATTATTCAATTCAACCCGGCCAACTTAAATGAATTTTACAATGGTAATGATGGTGGTGTCTACCGGTATGATATCCGAAATATGGAAATTCAGGTAGAAGACCTCAATCAGGGCTTTAATGTCACGCAGTTTTATACAGGCGCCTATTTCCCGGAGTCGGTTAGAATGTATGGCGGCACACAGGATAATGGCACACAGGCCACAAAAAATGCTAGACCGGACTTCGATCATATTTTTGGTGGAGATGGTTCTTTTACACAGGTCAATCAGCAAGTACCTGACATCACCTACATCAGTTGGCAGCGGGGTAACATCTATCGTGCGGACGATTCCTACCTTGATTTCCCTTCATTTTATCCGATCCAGAATGAATTAGATGGCGATTTTGACGGTCGCATTGATGACGGGGCGTGGTTTATTAATCCATTTGATGTCAGTCCTTACAATGGTGAGCATATATTCTTTGTAACCCGCACCCGGCTGTGGAAGAGTGACTTTGGAGGTGCCTACTGGGAGCCGGCCACACAAACCCTTTCCACGTTAGATGGCAACCCCTATTGCGTAGGGGTGGCTAATGAAGAGAATCCTACCGTGTATGTAGGCGGTGGTGACGGCATCCTCGTTCGCCTGGACAGTGCTTTTGCCAGTCAGCCGGGCGATGAGGTCAGCCTATCGAGCTCTATACCGGATAGTGTGAACAGCGATTTTATCGTCAATATTACCGTACATCCGCAACACGATTCCATCATTTATGTCGCATACAGCAACTTTGCGCCCCGTCCCCGATTGTACAAGGTGACGGCTGCCAATACCCCTCAACCGGTGTGGCATAATATTTCAGGAAACCTGCCTGAGGGTGTACCCGTTAATTGGAGCCAGGTGAGTGCCCTCAACGACTCTGTGATTGTGGCTGCAACCGACTTTGGCTTGTATGTGACCGAAGATGAGGGACAAACATGGATCAAGGAAGAGGCGATTCCGGATGCTTCTATCCATATGATACGACTGCGCCAGTCGGATGGTAAGCTGTTCATTTTTACCCATGGCCGGGGTATTTGGACGGCACAGTTGCCGGGCAACTTCATCACGAATAGGAATCCAACTCCTGAGCCGCCAGCCACGTTATCGCTCTATCCCAATCCAGTTGGTACACAATTGTTTGTACAAGGAATAGCCAACACGCTGCCCTACCAAATCATCAACGTAGCAGGACAAGTGGTGCAGCAAGGAAACACGAGTGGACAAATCGGTGTGCAGGAGCTTGCTTCAGGTATGTATTTGCTTTCTATAGGAGATGCTGCCAGCAACCGGGAGGTCCATAAGTTTATGAAACAGTAGTGGTATTTGCTTGCAATAACCGGATGTGATATTTTTGGTATTCGTTAAATCACGATGCCCGTTTGCTTCTTCATTTCGTAAATCACTTAATGAGAAGTAATGATGAAACAAGTATCACTCTCCGCCCTGGCATTTGTACTATCCCTATTTGCCGGCTGTAAGAAGGCTACCCCCGAAACCGAGATCTTTAACACCTGGCATGTCGTCAGTCCGCAAATCGAGGCTGAGCTGCAGGTCAACACCGACTCTACCTTTCATGTTAACCTCGCCTTTTATTCCATTATTGAGGCCGAGGGACGAGTGGAAGTAGCTGCCGAAGAGATTACCTTCATTAATGAGAAAGGATCCGATACTGCGGCTGCCAATCCCTATCCTGGCCGCTACAGTTATACGATCATGGGAGACACCGCCTGGTTTACAAAAATTGATGATACCTTATCCAGACGCTCCTCCTTACTGGCCCTGCCTTGGGTAAAACAATAGGGAATGGCCAGGCTAAGGAATAGGCGCTTTGCATTTGGAAACGCAAAAGACTCAATACCTTTGTGGCGGTAAAAAGGAGTGATATGGCGCCATCGATTCGGGTATTGGTAACAGGCGGTACGTTTGATAAGGAATACGACTTCATTAAAGGACGTCTTTTCTTTAAGGATACGCACCTGCCAGAAATGTTCAAGACAGGCCGCTGTAGTTTGGACCTGAACGTCCGCACCCTTATGATGGTGGACAGCCTGGAGATGACCGATGCTGACCGGGTACTTATCTCAGTCAATTGTGAAAAGGCGGATGAAGACCATATTCTCATAACCCATGGTACCGATACCATAGTGGAGACGGCTCACTTTTTGGCTAAGGAGAAGATCCCCAAAACCATAGTCCTTACCGGAGCCATGATTCCCTATAAGTTTGGTAGTAGTGATGGGTTCTTTAATTTGGGCAATGCATTGGCCTTTGCACAAACGATGCCGCATGGCGTGTATATCGCGATGAATGGCCGTATCTTCAACTGGGATAATGTACGGAAGAACAAAAAAACGGGCATGTTTGAAGAGCTGGATGAGACGGCCCAACCGGTTTCCTTTTAGTATATGGGTAATGGTGATCCCCTCCTTTTTACTGTTGGTATATTGCCAGCGGCAGCTAGATGATGGGCAGGATACGGCACAAGCGTTTTTAAACGCTTACGTACAGCAAGACTTCAGCGAGGCGATTCCGCTTGTGGTAGATACGTTTCGTACAGGACTTCGGATGTTGGAAAAAGACCTGACCAAATTGCCGATGCCATGGCCCGACTCGGCCCGTGTGCTCCGTGCAATGCCCCACGCACCCGATACGGTGCAGTATGTGGCTTACACCGACTCTCTTATCGATACCATGTACTTGGCTATGGCCAAGACAGAAGCCGGCTGGCGCATCCGATTCGAAAGAAATGACCCCATTCATGTGGCGCGCAGTTTTTTGCAGGCTTTTCACCGCGGCCTCTTCCGGAAGGCAGCCCGATGGGTATCGCCCAACTCCATGCGCGACCTGGAAATGGCAGCCCTCTATTACCGGGCATGGCAGGGGCCGGAGGTGACGATTAAAAGCGTAGAGCTAGGGCCTAAGGGGCGAAGAGCGTTGGTGTCGTACCGGGAAAAGGGCAATACTTTGGTGAAAAAGATAAGCCTGATCAAGGTGAAAGGCTACTGGAAAGTATCGTTTGGTAAAGAAGCGCAATGGTGAAGTCAACCTGGCGACATAGCGCATTCGGAATCTGCATCACCCTTTCATTGATCGCTTTATCCTTTCTATTTCAACCCACAAAATCGATCTCCATTTCCCCCTTGTTGGCCAAGCCTGCTCCCGCGTGGACGAGTGTAGGGTTTCCGGATTCCCTGGTGCAAACGGGTGACCTAATTGTACGCACCGGGACCAGCTTTTTCAGCAATGAACTCCGAAAGTTTTCCCGAAGAGACCCTACCTACAGCCACTGTGGTTGGGTGGTACGCGACTCGAGTGATCGCTTGTGGGTATACCATGCTATTGGGGGAACCGATAATCCAGACAATAGCCTGCGCAAAGATCCGATTGCCCGATTTTGCGATGCAAAGGATATTCGGCAGTTTGCCCTCTTCCGGTATAGCATACCCAAACAAGACAAGTGGCACGCTACCCAGATAGCCGACTCTCTTTACCAGGCACGTACTCCTTTCGACCTATCTTTCGACCTGCAAGACGACTCTGAACTGTATTGCGCAGAGTTCATCTGGAAAATATTAAAAGAAACCGCTAATCGTGCGGAATTCATATCTTTGTCCCGCCTACAGGACAAAGATTACGTAGGCATTGACGATCTGTATTTACATGACCATTGCACAAAAATTTATGAGTATGCGTACCATTAAAATCCGCTTGGGCTTCCTATTGATGGCCCTGACCCTTTTCGCAGTTGCTTGTGGTGGAGGCAAAGCCTCTCCAAGTGATGTAGCAGAAAAATTCCTGAATGCTTTGAATGACCTTAACTTCGAAGAGGCCAAAAAGTATGCCACTGACGAGAGTGCGTCTATGCTCGACATGATGGCCGGCCTGATGAATATGGGTGGTGAAGACATGGAAAAACCGGAGCCAAAAGCGATCAATATTACCGGAGAAGAAGTGGATGGCGACAAAGCCACTGTAACCTACACAACAAAGGATGATGAAGGTAACGATGTGGAAGAAAGCATCGACCTGACCAAGGTAGAAGGAGAATGGAAAGTGAAGTTTGACAAGAGCAGCATGGGTGGAGGCGATATGGACCTCAGCATGGATGACATGGTGGAAGAAGAGCCTGCTCAAGAGGAGGCTGACATGATGGAAGAAATGGAAGATGTACAGGAAGAAACAGAGGAAGTCGTTGAAGAAGCGGCCGAAGAAGCTGACCAAATGATGGACGGTGGCATGAACTAAGTCCTCACCTTTCTACAGACAAAGACAAGAGCCCCTGATTCGGGGCTTTTGTTGTTTTAGGTCATCCTAGCCATACCTACAGGTATAATAAACGCACTATCTTTTATGAAATCGATACCATGAAGATCTATCACAATCCTAGATGCAGAAAGAGCCGGGAAACCTTGCAGATTTTGCAGGAAGCGGGGAAGGAGCCGGAAATTGTAGAATACCTTACAACCCCACCAACGGCACCAGAACTACGCGACTTGGTGGATAAGCTAGGTATAGCGCCTTCTCAATTGATTCGGAAGCAAGAGAAAATCTACAAGGACAATTTTAAGGGCAAAGAGCTATCAGAAGAGGAATGGCTTGCCGCTATGACCCAATACCCTAAGCTCATAGAGCGACCAATCGTAGTGGCGGGCGACAAGGCCGTTTTGGGACGACCACCGGAAGCCGTGAAGACATTGCTTTAGTGCAATAGACGCAGGTAGGCGTTCATGTCGTCTGCGAGGTCGGGTTTATGATGCTTGCGATAGTAGAGTTGCATCGTGGTCACCAGCAATTCGACTACAGCCAAGGTAGTCACCGGGCCGATATCATCATAAAGGTCTGCCTGATCGATCTTTTTTAAGTGTTCCCGCAATTCGTGCCGGGTAAAAATCAGCCCTTTATTGGCAGGGTTGATGAAAAACTGAATGCCCCGTTGGAGTTCTTCTTTACCCCATAGCAGCCGGTCCTCATCCAACTCTTGCCGGCAATAAGCCAGGCAGAAATTGTCGGGGAGGATTACACCGTACACCGGAAGGCCCAATTGTCGGGCCATAGCCAGGTATAGCATCCCGATGGTCAACTCATTGCCTTTTCTTGACTCCACGACTCGATTGAGGAAAAAGTCATGCCCCTCCACATCCTCTTCGACAGCTCGTACGGTAAAAGCCCATTGCCGGTAAAACACGTGGTTGAACAGGTTGATCTTTTCGATAGGAGAGGTGAAACCGCGCATTTCAACCCAGATGTCTCGCTTCAACTGATCAACGCGATTCCAAATCAGGTGCTCGTTGAAATCTGGATAGCGATGCTGTGCTATGATGAGTGCCCCGGAAAGCAAGTCTAATTCTGGAGTTTGTATCCAATGTTCGAACGCATTGAGGCTCTGTTCCAACTGAATGTGGTGGATTACATATTCAATGCGGTCTTGTAGCACCAGGTTGGGGGTGCCTTCCCACGCCTCCATCAGATGGGGTACAATCTCGCTGCCATAGCCACGCAGGCGCTCTTGTACATGATAAAACACCTCAGCATCCTGATCGTCCAGCAGGGTGATCAGGGCTTTGAGTTCTGTTGGTTCGATAGAGGCCATTGGCTACTTCTTCTTTTTCCGGGTCGTTTTTCTCCTTCCACCACGCTTGGCGGGTGCCTTTTCGATAATTTCGAGACAATCTTCCAACGTCAATGCCTCTGCTTCCTTGTCTTTAGGAATCTTATAGTTGCGCTTGTCTTTTTTAATGTAAGGGCCATAGGGGCCATTGAGCACCTGGATGCCCTCTTCGTCAAAGGACTTGATCTCCTTCTTTTTGGCCGCTTCCATTTGCTCCTTGAGGAAAGGAATAGCTTCTTCGTAGGTAATCTCCAGGGGATCTTGTTCCTTCAAACTGTAGAACTTGCCTTTGTAACGCAGGTAAGGTCCGTATCGACCTTCGTTGGCTACAATCTCTTCCCCTTCCCATTCACCCAGGGTGCGTGGCAATTTGAAGAGCTCCAACGCCTCTTCCAGGGTGATCGTTTCTATGCTTTGGTTGGGGCGCAGCTTGGCGTATTGTTTTTCCTCTTCTTCCTGGCTTCCTAGCTGTACCATGGGTCCATATTTGCCCATGCGCGCTATGATCGGCTTACCGGTTTTTGGATCCTCGCCCAGTTCTCGCTCTCCGGTCACCCGTTCTGCATTCTCCAGGGTTTCCTGCACGTTGTCGTCAAAGGGCTGATAAAAATTATCGATCATCTTGTCCCACTGCTTGTCCCCATCTGCGATGTCATCAAACTCCTTTTCCACCGCAGCGGTAAAATGGTAGTCCATGATCTTGGGAAAGTGCTCCATCAGGAAGTCGGTGACCAGCAAGCCTACATCTGTAGGGAAAAGCTTATTCTTCTCAGAACCGGCCATCTCCTTGAGGGTATGCTTTTCGTAGGTGCCTTCGGCCGGTAGCACGTACTGCGTGTATTCGCGTTCTGTTCCTGGCCGATCTTCTTTTACGATGTAGCCCCTTTTTTGAATGGTGCTGATGGTAGGGGCATAGGTGGAAGGACGACCGATGCCCAGCTCTTCCAGTTTTTTCACCAGGCTGGCTTCCGTGTATCGAGCGGGATGACGGCTGAATTTTTGGGTGGCGGTGATCTCCTTCAGGCTCAACTCCTGGCCGACCTGCATCGGTGGCAACATGTCAGTGGCCTCATCTTCACCTTCTTCATCGGTAGATTCAAAGTAAACCTTCAGGAATCCGTCAAACTTTACCACTTCGCCCTTCGCTGTAAACATTTGCTCCGATTCGCTGATCGAAATGTGAACGTTGGTACGTTCCAGTTGAGCGTCAGCCATTTGCGAAGCGATGGTTCGCTTCCAGATTAGGTCGTACAAGCGCTGTTCATCGCGTGCCCCAACCGACTTATTCATCATATCTGTCGGGCGAATCGCTTCGTGTGCTTCCTGTGCTCCGGCAGATTTACTGGTATAGTTGCGCGCTTTATGGTACTGATCGCCATATTGGCGCTTGATGGCAGCAGCCGCCCCCTGGCGTGCCGTATCGGATAGGTTTACCGAGTCGGTACGCATGTAGGTGATGTGACCGTTTTCGTAGAGCTTTTGTGCCACAGTCATGGTGCGCGATACCGAAAAGCCTAGCTTACGACTGGCCTCCTGCTGCAAAGTGGAGGTTGTAAAGGGTGGAGCAGGTGTCTTTTTAGCCGGCTTGACATCAATATCATTGATGGTGAAAGCCGATTGGCTGCAATCCTGCAGGAATTGTTCTACCTCCTCCTCTGACTTCAAGTTGGTGGGCAGAGCGGCCTTCAGGGTAGCGATTTTACCATCCGGTCCTTTGAGGGTGAAAAAGGCCTCCACCTTGTAGGACACTTTCGGAGTAAAGGCGTTGATGTCACGTTCCCGCTCTACGATGAGGCGAACGGCAACCGACTGCACCCGTCCCGCACTCAGCGCATTTTTAAGGCTGACCTTGCGCCAGAGGATAGGGGAAACCTTAAATCCAACCAGGCGATCCAATACTCGTCTGGCTTGCTGGGCATAGACCAACTTCAGGTCAACTTTCCGTGGATTCTCAATGGCACGCTGTATAGCCGGTTTGGTGATCTCATGAAAAACAATGCGCTTGGTTTGATCCGGGTCCAGGCCCAGTACTTCGCACAAGTGCCAGGAGATGGCCTCTCCCTCCCGGTCTTCATCCGTTGCCAGCCATATCTCCTCCGCCTCTTTGGCGATCTTCTTCAAGTCCTTGACCAGTTTCTCTTTGTCTTTGGAGATGACATATTTTGGGGAGTAGTTATTTTCTACATCCACCGCCAGCTCCCCACCCGGGAGATCGCGGATATGGCCATAGGAGGATACCACCTTGAAATCTTTACCGAGGTATTTTTCAATGGTTTTGGCTTTGGCAGGGGACTCAACAATCAACAAATTCTTTGGCATAGAAACAGCTTAAGTAAGTGGTGAATCAGGGTTGTTATGCAATGCAACGATGCTGCAAAATAAAAGGTTTACCCCTGATTGGACAAAGGCGACTGTGTAATTTGGCGTATCTTCTTGCCATAGTATCTATTAGATACTAGCTTTTTTGATTTTTTTTTCTCTTGCATCGGGAAAGATGGATGCTGTTTGAACCGTTTGCCTTTTCGGTCAGAATGCGGTACCGTCAAGGGTGTCATCGGCATCGTCATGAGGGAAAAAGGCGTCTTCCAGGTGCTGGATGTGGGCAGAAACGGCCGGTGTGCCTATGATCGATAGGATATCAAAGCGTATCGGGCCCTCCCAGTCTATGGATTCTGCATAGGCCCAGGCTGCCTCGGCCAGGAGTGCCTGTTTCTTGTCACTTACATGCTCGGCCGGATCGCCAAAGTAGTTGTTGTTTCGGGTTTTTACCTCCACGATGACCAAAGTATCGTTGTCTTGGGCAATAATGTCAACCTCTGCCTCAAAGGAGCGATAGTTTTGTGCCAACAGCTTATACCCTTGTTGCTGCAGGTATTGGGCGGCTACCTCTTCGCCCCAGGCGCCAAAATCGTTGTGCTCGGCCATGTTAAGGCAGTACTATGACTTTTTGTTGATTCGTGCGCCCATCCGACAAGGTCCACTCCAATATCCAGGCACCGGCATCAGGGGCGGTTAGCTGTGTTGGGTGGGATACCCTTTCTTCCTGACCATTCAGGGTGATCCACCTTGCCTGTATCACGGGTTGATCGGTCACCAGTTGAAGGTTGGCATGGGCCGTCACCGGGTTGGGGTAGAGTCGAGTGCTTGGAATGGGCTGTGCCACAGGCCAAATGGCGTGCGCCATGTGTCGCCCCATCACACCAAGGGTGCCACCTGCTGAGGGAGCAAAACAGTGCCCTTCCATGGCAGCATAGCCGTGTTGCACGAGTAAGGTATCCTGCTGGTATCCCCAGAGCACTTCGCCCTCATTCAGGCAATATTGCTCACCTTCGACCCGGTAAGTGGGTTGTTCCAATGCTTTCACCGGAGGCATGGCGGTAGGGTCACCCAATAGTACAAAATGCTGACAGGTCAATTCTGTGAAGGTCATTGATTGGTGGTGAAAGGCTGCGTACAGATCCAGCTTAGCCAATCGAAGGGCTTCTCCGATCGTTCGGTGGTCGGCTTCCAGGTAGCGAAAGAGCGTGCGTTTGGTAACGGTGTCGCTGTAATCGTAAAGACATTCTCCCGTGCACCCGGTAAAGCTGGCCGCACCTGCATCGAGAAAGCTTTCGCCCAATGATCGGCCCTGCGGGTAAACGAAGTTGGCGTTATCACAGGCAGCACTGAGCACTACCGTTGGTTCGGCTAGAGGTTGCGCCCCGACTTGTATAGTTGAGATGCCCGGATCAAGACTATTCCAGCCGGCTTCATCGCCATGACCGTAATAAATGGCCCAGGGGGTACCCTGTCGCAATTGTTGCAATACCGTTTGCCCATCATGCGTATCCTGCGTCTGTCGATAGAGGGTGACCGAAAACTGTCTGGCTTCCAACGAT
>CAJXXO010000061.1 GCA_913062655.1 uncultured Bacteroidota bacterium
GGGCTTACCGGGATGTGAAGGACACGTCTGTGGTGGCACAGTTCAAAGTAAAAGATACCGAGAAAGACTACCTCCTCGCCTGGACCACCACACCCTGGACCTTGCCCTCCAACACGGCCCTCACCGTGGGACCGAAGATCGACTACCTCAAAATAGAGACCTTCAACAGCTACACCGGTCAGCACAACTTCGTATGGGTAGCGGAAGATTTGTACCGCAACTATTTCAACGAGAAGGCCCATTACGTGGAAGGCGACCAGGCGGCTTTTGACCAATACGATCCAGCACAGAAAGTGATCCCGTATCGGATTGTGGACAGGAAAAAAGGAGCGGAACTGGCCGGTATGCGCTACGAACAGTTGATGCCCTATGCGCAGCCTACCGATGGCGATGCCTTCCTGGTGATTACCGGTGATTTTGTAACCACAGAAGATGGTACGGGTATTGTGCACACGGCTCCCTCCTTTGGTGCAGACGATATGAAGGTGGCAAAGGAGCACGGTATCGGTTCGCTGACCCTGGTAGACAAGCGGGGTAAGTTTGTAGATGCCGTAACTGACTTTGCCGGCCGTCCGGTAAAAGACTACGACAACGAAGGTGAAGACTATGTGCCGGTAGATGTAGATATAGCGGTAAAGCTGAAGCAGGAGAATAAAGCCTTCAAAATCGAGAAGTACGAGCACAACTACCCGCACTGTTGGCGTACCGACAAGCCGATTATCTATTACCCACTGGATAGCTGGTTCATACGAACAACAGCGCTGAAGGATAGAATGGTGGAGCTGAATAATACCATCAATTGGAAGCCACCGTTTACCGGGTCTGGCCGCTTTGGCAATTGGCTGGAAAACCTGGTCGACTGGAACCTGAGTCGTAGCCGCTATTGGGGCACCCCCCTGCCAATCTGGAAAAGTGAAGGCCTGACAGAGGACAACTGGGACGACAAGGAAGTAAAGTGCATTGGCTCTGTAGCCGAGCTGCGTGAAGAGGTAAATAAGGCTATTGAGGCGGGCTTCATGCAAGATCCGCTGCCGGAGGATTTTGACCTGCACCGGCCGTATGTGGATGATATCGTTTTAGTGTCGCCTACCGGCAAAAAAATGTACCGTGAGCCAGACCTTATTGATGTATGGTTCGATAGTGGCGCCATGCCGTATGCGCAATGGCATTACCCGTTTGAAAATGAGGAGGTGTTCAAGGATAGCTTTCCAGCCGACTTCATTGCCGAGGGCGTTGATCAAACGCGGGGATGGTTTTTTACCCTGCATGCTTTGGCTACCATGCTCTTTGACAGTGTAGCATTTAAAAATGTGGTGAGTAATGGTTTGGTACTCGACAGCAAGGGCAACAAAATGTCCAAGCGACTGGGTAATGCGGTAGACCCCTTTGAGACCATCGAAAAGCATGGCGCAGATGCTACCCGCTGGTATATGGTGGCCAACTCACAGCCTTGGGACAACTTGAAGTTTGACCTGAAAGGCGTAGAAGAGGTAAAGCGCAAGTTTTTTGGCACTTTATATAACACCTATTCCTTCTTTGCCCTCTACGCCAATATTGATGGCTTTGTGTATGCAGAAGAGGAGGTGCCTGTTGCCGAAAGGCCGGAGATCGACAGGTGGATCATTTCCCTGCTGAACACTTTGGTGAAAGAGGTGGAGAGCTATTATGAGGATTACGAGCCTACCAAGGCCGCCAGAGCTATAAGCGCTTTTGTGGGGGATCATTTGAGCAACTGGTATGTTCGTCTCTGTCGCAGACGCTTCTGGAAGGGGGCTTACAATGAAGACAAGGTGTCGGCTTACCAAACGCTGTACCAGTGCCTGGAAACAGTGGCCATTCTGATGTCGCCCATCGCGCCCATGTTTAGCGATCAGTTATTCCGCGATCTGAATGCTGTCTCCGGTCGACATGCGGTGGACTCGGTGCACCTGGCACACTACCCTGACGTACAGGAGCAGGCAATCGACAAGGACCTGGAAGAGCGTATGCAGTTGGCACAAGACTTTTCATCTATGGTATTGTCGCTGCGCAAACGGGAAAACCTGAAGGTGCGGCAGCCGCTCAATAAGATCTTGATACCGGTATTGAACGCCCACTTCGAGCAGCAGGTGAAGCAAGTGGAGGAGCTGATTCTGTCAGAGGTCAATGTGAAGGAGGTCGAGTACATTTCGGATACGGCCGGGGTTATCAAAAAGCGGATTAAGCCCGATTTTAAGAAACTGGGACGCAAACTGGGGCCGAAGATGAAGTTGTTGGCGCAAGCCTTGGGGCAGTTCGACCAGGAGGATATCGCCAGGCTGGAGCAAGCAGGCGGACATACCTTTGATCTGGATGGGGAGTCGGTGTTTGTGGAACGAAACGAGGTGGAAATCACTTCTGAAGATATTCCCGGTTGGCTGGTAGCCAATGAAGGAGAACTGACCGTTGCCTTGGATGTGACCCTGACCAAGGAGCTGATAGATGAAGGCCATGCCCGGGAATTTGTGAACCGCGTACAGCGACTACGGAAAGAAAAAGATTTTGAAGTTACCGATCGTATAACGGTTGAGGTGGAGCGCCATCCAGAGCTGGAGGGTGCCTTCGCCAACTTTAAAGACTATATTTGTACTGAAATTTTAGCAGAGCGGCTTACCGTGTCCGACAACCTTCGCGATGCTGAAACCATTGATGTGAACGATATTGACCTTAAGGTAGATATCGACACTGTGTAAATCCTTATGCTATGAGCAATGAAAACAAAACTCGCTACAGTGATGAAGAACTCCAGGAGTTCAAGGACATCATTGAAAAAAAGTTGGAGTCCGCCCGTAGTGAATTGAGCTATCTGCAAGAGCAGATCAGCAACTCCGATAATGGCACCAACGACACGGTCAACAAGTTCAACGGCATTGAAGATGGCGTAGACAGCATGGAGAAGGAGTACCTGACCCAGATGGCATCTCGTCAGATCCAGTTTATCAAACACCTGGAAAATGCGTTGATCCGAATTCAAAACAAGACTTACGGCATCTGCCGGGAGACCGGAAAGCTGATTTCCAAAGAGCGCCTTCGTGCGGTGCCGCATGCTACCTTGAGTATTGAAGCCAAAATGGCCAAAGACCGTAAATAAGTCCTTTTGAAGAAATACTGGGTACCGCTCACCATTGTAGTTGCCCTTGTGTTAGATCAGGCCCTGAAATTTTGGGTCAAGACTAACATGTACCTGACCGAAGAATTTTGGGTGCTCGGTCAATCCTGGTTTCGCATTCATTTTATCGAAAATGAAGGCATGGCCTTTGGGTTGAGCTTTTGGGGCACCACCGGTAAGGTGCTGCTTACGCTGCTGCGTATCGCTGCCGTCATTTTTATTAGTGTGTACCTTAGAAAGCTGATCCTTCGAAAGGCCCACTGGGGGCTGGTGTTGAGTATGACACTTATCCTTGCCGGGGCCGTTGGCAATATAATCGACAGCGTCTTTTATGGGGTGCTCTTTAGCGAGAGCGACTGGCGAACGGGCAATGTGGCTAGCTTCCTGCCGGATGGAGGCGGTTATGCGCCTTTGCTGCAGGGAAAGGTGGTCGATATGTTCTTTTTTCCCCTTTTTCATGGCCGCTTCCCGGAATGGCTGCCCTTAATGGGGGGCAAAGAATTTCTCTTTTTCCGGCCTGTATTCAATCTGGCCGATAGTTACATCACCGTTGGGGTGGCTATCATTTTACTGTTTCAGCGCAAGTTTTTTCCCAAGCACGAATCAAAGCCGGAAGAGCCCGCTAGCCCTTCTCCTGAAGCGAACCCATAGTAGCACACCAAGCGGTAAAATCCTGCAACGCTTGTGCGGTCTGCTTGGGGGCCTCGATCATGCCCATATGTGCTATGCCATCCAACCGATAGGCAGCCGTGGCGGGAGACAGCGATACCTGTCTTAGGTTGTTGGTATATGTCGCATGTTGATCCAATGTGCCCATCAGCAAACCGGTGGGCTTTGTGCTATTTTGAAGCGTTTGCCGGTGATCTGGTCGCTTGGCCATGGCGTGGAGATACTGCGCGATTACCGTGGGCTCAAATCGACTGAAGCGGGTAACATATTGCTCCAGGTCGGCAGCATGGTGTTGCCGGTAAGATGAACTGAACAATGGGGGTATAGCCACTTTGGCCCAGGCGGCTGTCCCATTTTTTTCTACGAAGGCAGCCACTTTTTTTCGCTCAGCCTGCTTTTGCGGACTATCGGCAAAAACATGCGAATGAACCAGGCACAAACCAAGAAGCTCATCTGGAAACTGTTGCAAATAGGCCAGTCCCAAATAGCCGCCCATGGAGTGACCTGCCAGGATGAACGGGCCTAAGTGTAGATCTGCCAGTTCCTGATGTAACCATTCCGCCCCTGCGTCCATAGTCTGCAGCGGTTGAAAAGGTGTAGCACTCAACCCAGGTAGGCCGATGGTGACGACATCGTAGCGCTGCGACAAGGGTGCCTTTACGGCTGACCAGATGGAAGGATCGAGGCCAAAGCCGTGTACCAATACCAGCGGGGTGCCCTTTCCTTGTCTGGACCATTCTGTAGCTTGGTTGGGCATGGTTTTTCTATTTTTAGGCGTTGCAAACTTAGCCTATGCAAAAGATTTGGTGGACTTTACTCTTGAGTTGTTATAGCGTAGTAGTGCTGGCACAGCCTACATTTCCGGTTAATGGAGTACAGGACAAGCGACCGGAGCGGTTTGCGCTTGCCAATGGTACCCTCCATTTACCTGCCGGGGAGGTACTGTCTGGGGGCACAATAGTGATGGAAAAGGGTCGGCTGACGGCCATTGGAGTGGACGGTGAAGTGGAGATACCCGAAGGTACAGTAGTGTATGATCTGGCGGGTAAGCACGTATACCCTTCCTTTATCGACCTATACCACAGCTACGGCATGCCGGATGTGGCGCACACCAAGTTGCCGCCACGTACTTTGCCTCCGCGCATTAGTGAAAAAAGAGGAGCTTTTGGCTGGAATGAGGCCATTCGCCCGGAAGTGGCAGCCGCTGATCACTTTGAACCGGATGAAAAGGCCGCCAAAGCAATGCGTGCTCTGGGATTTGGAGCGGTGGTCACCCATCAGCCGGATGGCATTATCCGGGGCACGGGTGCGCTGACCTTGCTGGGGGCGGGCTCGGCCAATGAAATGTTGGCCATGCCACAAGTGGCAGCTTACTATTCTTTTCACAAGGGTTCCTCTCAGCAAGCTTACCCTGCCAGTTTGATGGGCGCCATGGCTTTGATTCGTCAAACCTATTACGATGCCCAGTGGTATGATAAGGCCAAAGCCCTGGATGGCACCGGGTATGACGCTACGCTGGAACATATGCAGCAGTTGTTGGACCTACCTGTCATTTTTTCTGTACGCGATAACCTGACCGCTTTGCGGGCGATGCAGATTAGCAAAGAGTTCAATCACCCTTTTTTGCTCAAAGGAGGCGGGGATGAATATCAGAAATTGGATGCCTTTGCTGAGTTGGGCGTCCCGCTCTTGTTGCCGCTTACCTTTCCCAAACCCTACGATGTAACCGATCCCTATGCGGCCCGCCATGTACCACTGTCCGATATGATGCATTGGGAGCGTGCCCCGGCCAATGCAGCTATGTTGGCTGAGGCGGGTGTACCCTTCGCCTTCACCCTCGATGGGCTGGACAAGAAAAAACAGTTTTGGCAACAACTGCGAAAAGTACACCAATATGGGTTGGCTGACTCGCTCATATTGAAAGCGCTTACCTTGGCACCCGCCTCTTTTTTGGGTATCGATAAAGACTATGGCTCTTTGGAAGAAGGCAAAGTGGCCAATCTCTTTGTCACTGCTGCACCCATATTGTCACCCCATGTAGAGGTGCTGGAGCACTGGGTGGCCGGCAAACGCTATCTCCACACCGATTACCCACGGTACGACAGACGCGGCCAGTATCAATTGATCGTGGCGGCAGATACTTTTCAATTGGAAGTAACAGGCACTTACGCCAAGCCAAAGGCCAAGTTGCAACTACGAGACAGTGTTGCCTGGAAAGCACATATTGCCGGGCAAGGAGACTTGGTTCAGTTGCGCCTTTCACCAAAAGACTCTACCAATAATTACTGGCGTCTCTCAGGAAAAGCGACTGCGAAAGAATGGACGGGTGATGGCATTGCCCCCGATGGTGGCCAGATAAGTTGGCGGGCGGTGCAAACAGCAGCCTTCGTAGATACTTCGGACCAAGATTCCGTAGCGCTTCCCTCCTTTGGCCCGGTGCCGCGCCCCTTCGTAGGCTACGGCTGGCGGTCTGCTCCCAAGGCCCAGAAGGTACTCTTCACCAACGCTACCGTTTGGACCAGTGAGGCAGAGGGTATTCTTCCCGAGACTGATGTGCTGATCAATCAAGGGGTTATCGAGGCGATAGGAAATGACCTGGAGGCAGGAGATGCCTTGGTGATTGACGCTACAGGAAAGCACCTGACGGCCGGCATCATCGATGAGCATAGCCACATTGCCATCAGCCGGGGGGTAAACGAAGGCACCCAATCGGTGACGGCTGAAGTGAGTATAGGTGATGTGGTGAATTCGGAAGATATCAACCTATTCCGTCAGCTCGCGGGGGGCGTAACTGCTGCACAATTGTTGCACGGATCAGCCAATCCGATAGGCGGACAGTCGGCCATCATCAAGTTTCGCTGGGGTGCCCTGCCAGAGGATATGAAGATGGACTTTGCTCCACCCTTCATCAAGTTTGCCCTGGGCGAAAACGTCAAACAGTCCAATTGGGGCGACCATCATGATGAGCGCTTCCCGCAGACCCGTATGGGCGTGGAGCAGGTCTTTTACGATGCCTTCCATCGGGCAGAGGCGTACCTGGATGAGTGGGAGACCTTCAATCAACTGTCTCGAAAGGAGAAAGAGCTGGCCATCCCACCGAGGCGAGACCTGGAGCTGGAAGCCTTGAGTGAGATTTTACTGGAAGAGCGATTCATAAGTTGCCACAGCTATGTGCAAAGTGAGGTCAATATGCTGATGAAGGTGGCGGACTCATTTGATTTTACCCTCAATACGTTTACCCATATTCTGGAAGGCTACAAGGTGGCAGATAAGATGAAAGCGCATGGTGCCGGAGCTTCTACCTTTAGTGATTGGTGGGCCTATAAATACGAAGTGATCGATGCAATTCCCTACAATGCAGCCCTATTAGCCAGGATGGGAGTGGTCACCGCTATTAATAGTGATGATGCGGAGATGGGAAGACGCTTGAACCAGGAGGCGGCCAAGGCCATGAAATATGGTGGCCTGTCAGAAGAGGAGGCCTGGGAGCTGGTTACGATCAACCCGGCCCGGTTGTTGCAGATTGACCATAAGGTAGGTAGCATAAAGCGGGGCAAAGATGCCGATATCGTGTTGTGGGACGACAACCCATTGTCGGTGTACGCTAAGCCGCTGCAAACCTATGTGGATGGTCGTCTGCTGTACGACCACAGCCAGTTGGCTGCGCAAAAAGCGTGGATAGCCAAAGAGCGGCAGCGCTTGATCCAGAAGATGCTGCAAGCCAAGGAAAAAGGAGCAGCCACGATCATGCCATCCAAGCAGGAGCACAAACTCTACCATTGTGACGATTGGGAAAATGAATTGGAGGACTTTACAACCACAGCGCCATGAAGCATGTAATAATAGCTCTACTAGTCTTTTTTAGCATTGGTAAAAGTATTGCGCAAAACCCTGCTCCACCGCAGGAAAAGCCAGTACTCATCATGAATGCTACCGCGCATATCGGTAATGGCGAGGTTATTGAAAATGCGGTCGTAGGATTTGAAAAGGGCCTATTGACCTTGGTGGCCGATGCACGAACTATCCGATTGGATACCACCGGCTACCGGGTTATTGATGGCTCGGGGCATCATGTATACCCCGGCTTTATTGCGCCAAATACACAGTTGGGGCTCACGGAGATTGATCTGGTACGCGCTACAAGAGATTATGCTGAAGTAGGTGAGTTTACCCCGCATGTAAGAGCACTCATTGCCTACAACACCGACTCGCGCATTATTCCCACCATTCGTACCAATGGCGTGCTGCTTAGCCAAATTGTGCCCAAAAAGGGGCGCATTGCAGGGACGTCATCCATCGTACAACTCGATGCCTGGAATTGGGAAGATGCAGTAGTAGCCGCTGACCAGGGTGTCCATTTGTACTGGTCGGCTCTGTATGCCAGGCGAGGCTGGTGGGCGGAGCAGAAAGGGGTGGAGAAAAATGAAGCCTGGAGCAAAGCGCTCCAGGAGGTCCGGCAGTTTATGGATGAAGCCAAAGGCTATGCAGCTATATCGGACCCGGAAACCATACACCAACCTTTTGAAGCGATGCGGGGCTTATTTGAAGGGACACAACAGCTCTACATCCATGTCAATGGAGTACAGGATATTCGCCAGGCACTAACACTCGTGGAGGAGTATGACCTCGAAGCAGTGTTGGTAGGAGCGCGCGATGCATGGATGATCACCGATGAAGTGAAGGCAGCAGGAGTCGCTGTCATCTTGCGGTCGCCTCATAGCCTGCCGGGATATGAAGATGCAGATGTAGAGCAACCCTACAAAACCGCCCAGATACTTCACGATGCAGGAATCCCCTACTGCCTGTCCATCGATGGTAGTTGGCAAGTGCGGAACTTACCTTTTGTGGCGGGAACAACCGTCCACTATGGTCTGACCCGTGAGCAAGCGCTGATGAGTATTTCCTCTGCACCGGCAGAAATATTGGGTATTGACGATCGTTATGGTACCTTGGAAGAAGGAAAATCGGCCACCTTGTTGCTCTCCACCGGTGATGCGCTGGATATGCGGACGCATAACGTTGTGGCCGCCTTTATCGATGGCCGCCAGATCGACCTGAACAACCACCAAAAGGAGCTCTACGAGACCTACAAAGAGAAGTACGGACTTGAGTAAGGCCGTGAATTAATCGTACTTTTGCGCCAACATTTATAAAAAAGAATATCATGAAAAAAGGCTTGATCTTGATCGGTTTGTTGTGGATGAGTTTGACAGCATTGCATGCGCAGGGCGAACGAATGGGCGGTCAGGATAGAATTGTAATGGAGCTGAACTGGAACAGTTGGCTCAATACACCCGATGGTATCGAACAGCGTTGGTTTTCGAGAGGTTTGAACGTGTTTTTTATGTACGACCTCCAGCTCGGCAATTCGCCATTTAGCATTGCTCCTGGTTTCGGTATTGGAACTGATAATGTGTACCACAATGGCCGGTTCGTAGCTACCGATACGCAAACGGTTATGGTGCCTATCCCCGATTCGATTGACGTGAAAGGCAATAAGATTAATACCACTTACCTGGAAGTGCCCTTTGAAATCCGATTTCGTACCAAGCCTAACGACAAGGGCCGTAGCTGGAAGATAGCTGCTGGCGTGCGTGGCGGTTTACTGATCTCCAATCATATCAAATACCGTGGCGAGGGGGCTACTTTTGGCTTCCCGCAAGCGGAGGTTAAATACAAAGAACACAATGTGCCCAACCTCGACAACCTTCGCTACGGGGCTACTTTCCGCGTTGGATACGGGCCGGTCAATTTGCACGCTTACTACGGTCTTTCTTCCCTCTTTGAGTCAGGACAAGGGCCGGAACTCGTCCCTTTCCATATCGGTTTGTCCATCAACGGACTGTAACCAAAATCGGATAACATATGCCCAAAGGACCAGCCAAGCCTACGCCCCCTACAGGCGGCAAAGAAGGTATGCGGCTCAATAAGTACATTGCCCATGCCGGCATTGCCAGCAGGCGAAAGGCCGATGTGCTTATCGAAGCCGGTAAGGTGACGGTCAATGGGCAAGTGGTGCGTGAAATGGGCTACCGGGTGCAGCCTGACGATAAAGTGGCTTTTGAAGGCAAAGTGGTAAAGCCTGAGCGGTTTGTATACGTGTTGCTGAATAAGCCAAAGGACTTTATCACCACCACTAAAGATGAGCGAGGGCGAAAAACGGTGATGCGCCTGGTGGAGAAAGCCACAAAAGAACGAATCTATCCTGTCGGTCGATTGGACCGGCACACAACGGGCTTGTTGCTTTTTACCAATGACGGAGACTTGGCGCAAAAGCTGACCCACCCCAGCTTTGAAATCGAAAAGGTATATGCCGTTACACTCGACAAGCCTTTGCAAACCCACCATTTTGACCAAATAAAACGGGGGGTGGCGCTCGAGGAGGGAAAAGTACCGGTGGATGACCTCGCCTACACCAATTCCAATGACCCCAGAGAAGTGGGCGTAGCGCTGCATGTCGGTTGGAATCGTGTGGTGCGAAGAATGTTTGAAGCCCTCGGCTATGAGGTGAAGAAACTGGACCGGACGATATATGCCGGGTTGACCAAGAAAGACCTGCCACGAGGCCGCTGGCGGCACTTGCAAAACCGGGAAGTAACCATTTTGAAACACCTATTGCAATGAGATACCTACATCTATTCCTTTGGGTAGGATTGTTGGCTTTGTTGGGTATGGGTTGTAGTGAGGAACAGCCGACCGCTACTTCCTCGACTGCTCCACAACCTGGTAGCTGGCGAGCGACTTTGGCTATCGCACCAGGGGTAGAACTTCCTTTTACCTTTTCGGTCAGCACCGCAGCCGGTCAGCCTCTGCTGGCCATACACAACGGAGCGGATACACTATTGATTTCGGAAGTGATGATGACAGGCGATAGCCTGATAATTCCTATGCCGGTATACCATGCCGAGATAAGGGCATGGGTGACCGATAGCACTATGTCCGGTCAATTTCATAACTATTACCGGGGCCCAGATTATACCATCCCTTTTCATGCCACACATGGTTTGACGTATCGTTTTCCACCTGCAACCGCACCTACCACCTCTGTGGCAGGCCGTTGGGAGGTGTGGTTTGGTACCGACAGCACGGACCTCGATCAGGCTATTGGAGTCTTTGCACAACAAGACCATGAGGTGACGGGTACATTTTTGACCCCGTATGGAGACTACCGGTACCTGGCCGGTCAGGTGTCGGCCGATAGCCTTTGGCTCTCCAACTTTGATGGCATGCACGTCATGTATTTTGGTGCTT
>CAJXXO010000062.1 GCA_913062655.1 uncultured Bacteroidota bacterium
GCAAGCCGATTGGCGGGCGGCTGTTCCCTACTTTGAAGCGGCTGTGAAAAACGACAATAAAAATGCCGCCTACCTGTTGGCCCTGGCCGATGTGTATCAGCAATTGGGTTGGTCAGACAGTACCTTCAAAGTGCTACAGTTGGCCGTACAATTGCCCAATGTGCCGGCTAAGGCCTATGGCACCCTGGCCGAGTTTTATCGGGTGCAGGGAGCCGAGAAAAAAGCGCTGGATGTATACTACGATTGCCTGTACGAAGCCAATCCCAACTCCGACAACTATACCACCTGCCTCTACAATGTAGGCTTCTTTGAACTGAAGGCCAATCGTCCGCAGGATGCCGAGCTGGCGCTGCGTACGCTATTGTCTTTTGCCCCGCGCGACTATGCAGCGATTGAATTATTGGTACAGGCGCTGGTGCGCCAGGAGAAGGTGAAAGAGATGAATGAGTGGGCCGGCAAATTGTACTACTACCACCGCCAAGACAGCCTGCCCCCGATCATGGCCAACCGGTTTCAGTTGGATGGTTTCAAGTGGGATACCCTCGATGTGTTGGTGTATGAATATTTCGATGAGCCGGATACCGGGTATACCAAATTTGCCTTTTGGGTAGTGGACGACAGCAACACGGTGGTGCGAAAGATACATACCGTATTGCAGCCCAATGTGGGCGGTCGCAATGCGTATTTCCTGGTGGATGTCACCGACCCCACGGCAAAGCTGTATACCAGCCGTACCATGCGAAAGAGCCGCCTGAACTATTACCTGCTGCGGCAGTGGGTGATGGATATACTCCAAGATCGTGTCCAACCAGACGCAGAACGCCCCCGTACCCTCTTCGATTAACCCACCCTAAACGCAGAACTTTAAACTTTGAACTTTCAACTCTGAACTCTGAACTCTGAACTCTGAACTTTGAACTTTCAACTTTGAACTTTCAACTTTCAACTTCAAACGCTCAACGTTCACCCCCCTCTTGCCCGAGCGAGCGATCCTGGTCTTGGCTGTCATCTTCCTTAGTGTGCTCCTCAACAATCTCGTAGTCGGTGTATTCCTCTTCCCGTTTCGATTGCTGTTGCCGCTGCTCATTGATCAACCGGTCGGTAAAGGAGTCGTCCTCTGCCCCTTCCCAGCCAAATAATGAGAAGATCAGCGTGCGGGTAGCGAATAGGCTCTTGATGAGGATATTGACCAGGAAAAAGAGGGCCAGGAAGCCGATGATGACTTTGAAGAGCAGCACCTGATAGATGCTGGCGATGGCATCGAAGAACCAGTTCGTGATTTGCGTGTCGTGCAGTTCCGGAAAAAACAAGGCCAGGCTGTACAGCACCAGGGCACTGAAGAGAAAGATACCATCGTAGCGCATCCGCTTAATCGCCTGTGTATCCATCTTGATCTTCGCCTTCATTTTGCTGCGCTGCATCGATGAGGTGATGTAGAAATACAATACGATCAGGCCAATGGCCGGGTAGAGAAATTTGCTCAACTGACTATCGGCCAGTTGCAGGTTTTGGGTGGTGGTTATGGCTGTAAGGGTGACGAGGATATATAAGCTAAGGCCTTTGGAAATGTAGTAGACCCAGCCCTCTCGTTTGTCGATACCAAAGAAGTACTTCAGCACCCACAAGAAGAGATTCCACAGCGCATCGAAGGTGATATAAATGACGCCTAGAAAAAATACGAAGCGCAGTACATTCATAGGATAAAGGTATCAATTATCGGCTCAGCGAAGCTGATAACCGATGGCTTTGGCCACCGCGTGGAGGCTCGGCAGCAGTTCATCAAAATCGCTGAAAGAGAGTTGCTGTGCGGCATCTGAGAGTGCGTCCGCAGGATTGGGATGCACTTCAATGAGAACACCATCCACGCCCATAGCCACAGCCGCTCGAGTCAGGTCGGGCACCCCGTAGGAAAGCCCCATGGCATGGCTTGGATCGACCACGATCGGCAGGTGTACATGCTTCTTCAGCCAGGCTACCCCTGTCAGGTCAATGGTGAAGCGGGTATGTTTCTCGAAGGTGCGGATACCGCGCTCGCAAAGTAGTACTTGTTTGTTACCCCGCTTGAGTACGAATTCGGCTGCTTGTACAAACTCCTGCAGCGTGGCCCCAAAGTGCCGCTTGATCAGTACCGGTTTGTCGGCTTCACCACAAGCAGCCAGGATACCATGATCATACATCGCTTTCGCGCCTACCTGCACAATATCGGCTGCAGCAATTACCTCGGCTACGTGCGTAGCATCGCGCACCTCCGTGATAATGCGCATGCCGGTTGTCTGCCGCACTTCCTCCAGGATATCGAGGCCCTCATCACCCAAGCCCTGAAAGGTGTAGGGTGAGGTACGTGATTTGTAAGCGCCTGCCCGAAAAACGGTGACCCCCTGCCGGGCCAGGTGCTGTGCAGTAGATAGGGCTTGTTCCCGGCTCTCTACCGAGCAAGGCCCCGCCATAAGCAAGGTGTGGTGACTATCGCCTCCAATAGGGGTGTCGCCAATCAGGAGCTGCGATGCGGCTGCTTGCCAGTCGCGATGGGCCAGTTGAATATCACTGCCGGTATCCACCCACCTGTCGATACTCGGTTGATCGGCCGGATCGATACGACTGTGGCCGGAGTCGGTAACCAGGATGGCCTTGCCATTCCATTTGACTCGGTCCGCCCGGTACTTAGCCGCCAGCTTTTCTATGTCGGAGGCAGACAAGTCAGCCTTCAATTCCAAAATCATAACCAGCCCTTTCTTTGGGGGTGTGCAAATTTACCGTAAAATGCTATCTTTTTTCCCATGATAGAACAAGTAACCGTACAGCTTCGTGCCTATCCACGCGGATTTCACCTCATCACAAACGATGTACTGCAGCAATTACCGTCATTACCCGATGCCGGATTGTTGCATCTCTTTATCCAGCATACCTCTGCTGGCTTGACGATTAACGAAAATGCCGACCCAAGTGTTCGGGTCGACTTTGAGACGATCTTCAACAAGCTCGTGCCAGAGGACGATCCTGACTATACGCATACGATGGAGGGCCCGGACGATATGCCTGCCCATGTAAAGGCGAGCTTGGTGGGCTGTAGTGTTACCATTCCTATACGCCATGGTGAATTGGCCCTCGGCACCTGGCAAGGGCTATACCTGTGTGAGTTTAGAAATCATGGCGGCAGGCGCAAACTACTGGCCACGATTTGGACATAAAAAAAGCGCTTCCGGCAAGAAGCGCTTTGTACTATACTTGTATGTCGCTTACTTCACTTTATCTACTACTGCTTTGAACGCTTCCGGGTGATTCATGGCCAGGTCAGCCAGCACCTTACGGTTCAGTTCAATATTCGCCTCGTTGCACTTGTGCACAAACTGGCTATAGCTCATACCTTCGGCACGAACGGCTGCATTGATACGTGCGATCCACAGCGAGCGGAAATTCCGCTTCTTCTGCTTACGGTCGCGGTAAGCATACTGCAAACCTTTCTCAACAGCGTTTTTGGCTACGGTATATACATTCTTCCTGCGGCCAAAATAACCTTTGGCCTGCTTCAGGACCTTTTTCTTTCTCCTACGGGATGCAACTGAGTTGACTGATCTAGGCATGATTTGCTCCTTTTACTATCCTCCAATACAAAGCATGCGCTTTACGCGTGCTTCATCACTCTTATGAACGGTGGTCGATTGTACCAAACGCTTCTTACGAACCTTTTCCTTTTTCGTAAGAATGTGGCTGTGGTACGCCTTATTCCGCTTTACTTTACCGGAACCAGTCACCTTGAAACGCTTCTTGGCACTGGAATTGGTCTTCATCTTAGGCATAGCGCTCGAAATTTAGAGTTGCAAAGGTATGCAATTCCACCTAATAACGGTAGTGTCTACCGCAAAAAATCAGGATACTATTTGCTCTTTTTCTGGCTCTTGGGCGCGATGAACATGATCATCCTCCGGCCTTCGAGTTTAGGCATCTGCTCTACAGCGCCCAGTTCTTCCAGCCGCTTGGCAAGTTTCAGCAGGATCAGTTCTCCGCGCTCCTTAAACATGATGGCCCGGCCTTTGAATTGCACATAGGCTTTCACCTTCGCGCCTTCCTTGAGGAATTTCTCCGCATGGTTGGCTTTGAATTCAAAGTCGTGGTCGTCTGTGTTGGAGGTGAAACGGATCTCTTTAATCACCGTTTTGACCGTCTTGGCCTTGATTTCTTTCTCTTTCTTCTTCTTGTCGTACAAGAACTTCTTGTAGTCCATGATCTTGCACACCGGTGGCTTAGCGGTGGGTGAGATCTCTACCAGATCCAATTCCAATTCTTTGGCTAAGTCGAGTGCCTTTCTCGTGGGGTATACCCCCTGTTCTGGAATGTTATCGCCTACCAGTCTGATTTCCGGTACGCGAATACGCTCATTAATCCGATGTTCAGGTTCTCTGCGTCTGGGTTTGAAAGTGCGTCTTCTTCTCTGCAAGTTTATTTTAGTTTGGTGAACAATTAATTATTCTGCTTCCTGGAGCTCTTCTTGTAGCATGGCCTGGAATGCTTCCAGGGTAAATACCCCGCGGTCGCCTTCGCCATGCCTGCGGACCGCTACCTGTGCTGACTCCACCTCTTTCTCACCAATGATGAGCATGAAGGGAATCTTCTTCACTTCAGCATCGCGTATCTTCTTACCGATCTTTTCACTTCTACCGTCAACAAAAGTACGAATTTCGCTATTCTTTAATTTGTTGGCGATCTCTTCACCATACGGCAAAAATTTATCGCTTATCGGCAGAATGGCTACCTGCTCCGGAGCCAACCATGTCGGGAAATTGCCGGCAAAGTGTTCAATCAATACCCCGATGAATCGTTCCATGCTGCCAAAAGGCGCCCGGTGAATCATAACGGGCCGGTGCTTTTGGTTGTCACTGCCAACGTATTCCAGCTCAAATCGTTCCGGTAAATTGTAATCCACCTGAATGGTACCCAACTGCCAGCTCCGTCCCAGGGCATCCTTCACCATAAAGTCGAGCTTAGGACCATAAAAGGCTGCTTCCCCATATTCGGTGATGGTTTGCATGCCTTTTTCCTCGCAGGCTTCGATAATAGCTGTCTCGGCCTTGTCCCAGTTGTCATCCGATCCGATGTACTTTTCTGTATTGTCCGGGTCGCGCAAGGATATCTGTGCCGTGAAGTCGTTTAGCCGCAGCATGTTCAGCACCTTCATGGTCAGGTCGATCACATTCTTGAATTCGTCTTTTAACTGATCGGGCCGGCAAAAAATGTGAGCGTCATCCTGCGTGAAACCACGTACACGGGTCAAGCCATTCAGTTCACCAGACTGCTCATAGCGATATACCGTACCGAATTCTGTGTATCGAACAGGCATATCCTTGTAACTCCATGCTGTGCTCTTGTAGATCTCACAGTGATGGGGGCAGTTCATCGGCTTCAGCAGGTATACCTCGCCTTCATGGGGCGTTTCGATAGGGCGGAAGCTGTCTTCCCCATATTTCGCCCAGTGGCCGGAGGTTTCGTAGAGCTCCTTTCTGCCGATGTGGGGTGTAGCCACCATCTCATAGCCGCGATCGAGTTGTTCCTTTTTCAGGAATTCCATCAACTTTTCACGTACCACCATGCCGCGGGGCTTCCACAGAGGCAAGCCGCCTCCCACCGATTGGGAGAAGGTGAACAGGTCGAGCTCTTTGCCCAGTTTACGGTGATCGCGTTTCTTAGCTTCCTCCAGCATTTCCAGGTACTCATCGAGTAGCTTTTGCTTGGGGAAGGAAATGCCGTATACCCGTGTGAGTTGTTCGCGGTTCTCGTCACCGCGCCAGTAGGCACCGGCTATGTTTAGAATTTTAACCGATTTGATTAAGCCGGTATCGCGGATGTGGCCGCCCCGGCAGAGGTCGGTAAAGTCGCTGTGATCGCAAAAGGTGATGTCCCCATCTTCCAGGTTTTCGATCAATTCAACCTTGTAGGGATTGTCTTTTTCCTTGTAGTATTCAAGGGCTTCCTGCTTGCTGACCTCACGCAAGGTGAATTCCGCCTTTTGCTTGGACAGTTCCTTCATCTTCTGCTCGATCTTGGGGATATCCTTTTCCCCGATCGCTCTGCCACCCAGGTCTATATCGTAATAAAACCCCTGGTCGATGGGTGGTCCTATGGCCAGCTTGACACCTGGATAAAAGTGCTCCAGTGCCTGTGCCAGCAAGTGGGCCGAAGAGTGCCAGAAGGCTTCCTTGCCGGCCTTGTCGTCCCACTTCAGGAAGGTGATGGTCGCATCGTCATGGATAGGTCGGTTCAGCTCTGCCAGTTTGCCATTCACTTTCGTACCGATGATGGCCCGGGCCAATCCTTCACTAATCGATTTCGCTACCTCCATAGGCGTAACGCCCGCTTCGTATTCCCGAACGGCACCATCTGGAAACTTGATGTTGATTGCACGCATACGTTTATTCGCTTTCCGCTAATTCAGTCAAAGCGACCTGAGCCGCTTCGTATTCTGGATCAATATTCAAACAGGTGCGAAAATCGGCAATTGCGGCCGAAATATCACCTTTTGCTTCATTTACAATACCCCTGGCATAATAAGCCGCAGCATAATCGGGGGCCACCTGTACCGTAGCATCAAAGGTGCGCCAGGCTTTGTCAAGTGAATCCTGCGCCAAATAGACGTAGCCAAGGTTGTAGAGCGCCTGCTCATTTTGGGTGTTTTGCTGCACCATACCCCGGTAGATGCGCTTGGCAGCGTCCATACGCCCGAGGTCTTGCAGGAATTTGGCTTTGCCATACAACGCCTCCTGGCTCTCGGGATCGATCTGAATGGCGTTGTCAAAATAGGCAAGGGCCTGCTCATTGCCCAAGGCACTCATCAGTAGCCCAAGCTGCATGTGGGCATCGTATAATTCGGGGTCTTGTTCCACTGCCTTGCGAAAACTCGCGATGGCGCCCAGTGTGTCTCCTTTGTATTTGTAAGCGATGCCGATCTTGAAATAGGCATCGGGGTTGTAGGCCTTCGCATCAATCGCTTGTTTTAAGCGGGCCAGCGACTGGTCATACATCTCCACATAAATAAAGGTCTCCGCTAGTTCATGGAGCACCAACTGGTCGTCCGGGAATTTTGCCAGGTAAGCAGACAGTATGTCGATAGCCCGTTTGCTATCCGGCAGGTTGAGCTTGGGCGCATAGGAGAGGAGGTAGAGATCACTCAGCCGTACATGGTAATAATTGCGGTTGGAATCGAGCTGAATCGCCTGCGAAAAATCGGCAATGGCTGCCTGGTAGTCCCCTAACTCGGCATGGATATTACCCCGGTTGAAGTACAGCTCCGGGTTTTCCGGCTGCTGTTCAATTTGTTGCGTCAGTGCCTGCAGCTCGGGTTGTTCATTCACCTTAGGGGGTTCTTCAGCCGGCTCAGGCTCCGCATTATTGCAGGCTGAAAGTACCAGCAGCAACACCACTCCAATTCCTACGTACAGGCTACGTTTTAGCATGACTGCAAAAGTAATTGATTTACCGCGTGTAGTGTAGGGATTTACGGGATTTGACCTCCGGGCGACAACCTTTTCGACCAGGGCACGGAAAATAGCTATTCGGTAGTCAACAATTGACCCGATAGCGCCTTACCTTTGCGGAAAAATTACAGATCGATGAGAGTAACTTGGATGGGACTGATGGTCCTGGTTATAGCTGCATGCAGTGGTGAAACAGCGGAGACCACGACAAAGAAGACGAACGAACCGGCTGCCAATACAGATTCACTGCGCTATCCTGCCGAAGTGCACCTGCAAAATGTACGGCAACTCACTTTTGGCGGGGATAATGCAGAAGCTTATTTCAGCTACGACAATAAACAATTGGTTTTTCAGCGCACCACAAAAGATGAGCGCATTCCATGCGATCAGATTTTTGTAGGAGACATACCGGGTGCAGGAGAAGCCTTCGAATATGAGATGGTATCTACCGGATTGGGGCGTACTACGTGCGCTTACTTTTACCCGGACAATCAAAAGGTGATTTACGCCAGTACCCATGTTGCTGACTCCAATTGCCCGCCTGAGATCGATCGTTCCAAGATCCGCAAGTATGTATGGCCGATCTATGATACCTACGAAATCTTTGTGTACGACCCGGCTACTGGCGAGCACAAACAGCTTACCGACAACAACTACTACGATGCAGAGGCTACATTGAGCCCTAAAGGTGATAAGATCGTCTTTACCAGTACCCGCAGCGGTGACCTGGAGCTGTACACCATGGACTTGGATGGCTCCAATGTGCAACAGGTCACGGATGGTTTGGGCTACGATGGCGGTGCCTTCTTCGGTCCAAAAGGAGAGTGGTTGGTCTTCCGTGCCAGTCGCCCGGCTACTCCGGAGAAAGAAAAAGAATACAAAGACCTGCTGGCACAAGGCATGGTAGCGCCCAGCGATATGGAAGTATATGTATGCCGCCCCGATGGTAGCGAACTGAAGCAGGTGACCAACCTGGGCAAAGCCAACTGGGCGCCTTTCTTCCACCCGGATGGAGAGCGCATCCTGTTCTCCTCGAATCACGCCTCCGAGACCGGCCGTCTGTTCAATATCTTTATGATCAATGTGGATGGAACCGGCTTGCAGCAGATCACTTTCGACAATGAATTTGACGCCTTCCCGATGTTTAGCTTCGATGGCAAGCATCTGGTGTGGTGTAGCAACCGCAACAATGGCGACACCCGCGATACCAACATCTTTCTGGCAGACTGGGTAGAAAATCCGGAGGAATAAATGCTACCACAAGTACCACTGGAGCAATTGAATGCCATGGGGGAAAACACCATGTTGGCCCACCTCGGTATTCAGATCACGGAGTTGGGAGACGATTACATCTGTGGTACTATGCCGGTAGATCACCGTACCCACCAACCCATGGGACTGCTGCATGGCGGTGCCAATGCCGTATTGGCAGAGAGCCTGGGGAGCTATGGCTCTTCCTTGCTGGTGGACCTGACAACACATGGCGTCAGCGGTTTGGAGATCAATTGCAACCATATTCGTGGTGTGCGCAGTGGGCAAGTCTATGGTAAGGCGACCATTCGTCACCGTGGCCGGTCTACCCATATTTGGGAGATCGAGATCACCAATGAAGAAGGCAAGCTGGTCTGTTTGTCGCGGTTGACCGTAGCCGTAATGCCCCACGACCGATGAGCAGCGAGGGCCCAGCGAAAGAAGGAATAGTCGGTTTTCGCTTGCCGGGTGAAGCACCTGTGTGGTGGCGTGGGCCGGTGGCAGAGGAGCTGAACTCCGGTGGTTTTGTTATTGCCCCTTTTGATCGTTCACGTGCCCCGGTTGTATTGACACCCACCCATCAGTCAGCGGAAGCACCGACCGAATGGCCGCCATTGATGGCTTGCCCCGTTCAACAAGAAGATGATAAGCAGCGCTACCAGCAAAAGGTAAAAGCGGCACTCCGATCTATAGATGCGGGCACTACAACTAAGGTCGTGTTATCCCGGGCGGTAACCGATGACATAACCGTTGACCCGGTCGCCTTTTTTGAAGCGCTTGCTAACACCTATCCCGATGCCTTCGTGTACCTGCTCTGGACACCGCAGCATGGTTGTTGGGCCGGGGCGACTCCGGAAACCCTGCTGGCCTACCGCGATGGCAGTTGGCATACGCAGTCCCTGGCGGGTACATTGCCACATCCCACATCGCGCCATTGGTCCGGCAAAGAATACCGGGAACAGCAAATGGTCACCGATACGATTGTAGCTAGTTTGACACAAGCCGGCTTTGTCCCCAAGGTGGGTGAGCGCAGGGCGGTTGTAGCCGGTGCCGTGCAGCATTTGTCGACCCCAATTGCAATTGAAGCAGCGTATGATCAGGCAACAACAGTGAACCTGGCCAGGCAATTGCACCCCACACCGGCTGTGTGTGGCTTGCCGAGAGAAGAGGCCACTGCGGCCATAGCCGCCATAGAGCAGCGAGACCGCCAATTGTACACCGGTTACCTGGGACCGGTGGTGGCCGAATCCACTGCCCAACTCTTTGTTAACTTGCGTTGTTGTCAGCTATGGCAAGATGCGGTGACCCTTCATGTGGGGGGCGGCATTGTAGACGGATCGGAGCCGGAGGCAGAATGGGAAGAAACGGAACACAAAGCACAAACACTGCGCAGCGTGCTGCAAACGATAGCGCGCCCATGAGGTATGCCTTATCCGATAAGCCGCATGTGCAACAGGTGGTTGCCCACCTGGTCGATCTGGGGGTAAAGGATGTGGTTTTATCACCCGGCTCTCGGAATGCACCTTTTATCATCTCCTTCACCCAGCATCCACAATTTCGTACCTATTCCATTCCCGATGAGCGCGTAGCTGCTTTTGTCGCTTTGGGGATGGCACAACAAACCCGCCAACCGGTAGTGATCTGCTGTACCTCCGGCAGTGCGGTGCTCAACTATGCGCCCGCCATTGTGGAGGCCTACTATCAAAAGATACCGCTGATCGTTATTACAGCGGATCGTCCGGAGCACTTGATCGATAATGGGGCCGGACAATCGATGCGACAGCAAAATGTGTATGCCAACTACATCCGGGCGAGCTACCACTTATCGGAGGCCTATTTTGCTCCAGAAAAAGACATACCGGCTATCGCAGACCTGCTTCAACAAGCTTCCCACCCGGATGGCGGCCCGGTGCACCTGAACGTGGCTTTGCAAGAGCCTTTGTATGGGCAGCAAAAACTTTCGTTGCCTGCAGTAAGATGGCCGGCAATACCATCAACAAAATCTCCGGATCTGACCGGTTTACATAAGGTCTGGAAAAAGGCCGATAGAAAGCTGGTGCTGGTAGGTATGCATCAACCGGATGAAGCGTTGCAACAAGTGCTGACACAACTGGCAGAAGATCCTTCGGTAGTGGTGTGGACGGAAAACCTGGCCAATGTGAGCCATCCTGACTTCCACCCTTGCATTGACAGGTTGATGGCTTCATTTAATGAAGAAGATCGAAAAACGTTTGTGCCGGAGGTCCTGGTAACCCTTGCCGATGCTATTGTTTCCAAATGGGTCAAAAAATGGTGGCTGCAACAATCGCCAGGCTATCATGTTAACATAA